>NZ_FKLB01000070.1:58175-75682 GCF_900067035.1 Pseudomonas sp. 1 R 17 | reverse complement strand
GACCGCGCTCGGTCAGGAAGATGTCTTGTGAGCCTTCTCCCTTATGCCTGGGCCAAGTCCCAACGCATCCTCCTGCGCCCCGGCGACGACGGCATGCTGCTGACCGTCTGCCCCTCCACCCCCGGCTGGTCCATCAGCGAAGTACGGCGCCAGTTCGGCCAGGCCCACCTCGAGCAGGTACGCGACGATGAACTCGACGGCCTCCTCGCCAGTGCTTATGCCGATACGGGAAGCGCCGCCGCCGTGGTGGGCGCGGCGGAAAACGAGGTCGACCTCGACCGCCTGATGCAGGACATGCCCGAAATCACCGACCTGCTCGACACCCAGGACGGCGCGCCGGTGATTCGTATGATCAACGCCTTGCTCACACAGGCAGCGCGGGACGAGGCCAGTGATATTCACATTGAACCGTATGAAACCCACTCCGTGGTGCGTTACCGCGTCGACGGCACCCTGCGGGATGTGGTGTCGCCGCGTAAGGCATTGCATGGCGCACTGGTGTCGCGGATCAAGATCATGGCCCAGCTCGACATCGCCGAAAAACGCCTGCCCCAGGATGGCCGTATCGCCCTGCGCGTGGCCGGGCGGCCGATTGATATTCGTGTGTCGACCGTGCCCACCGGGCATGGCGAGCGCGTGGTGATGCGCTTGCTCGACAAGCAAGCCGGGCGTTTGCAACTGGAGACCCTGGGCATGGAGCCGCAGTTGCTGGCGCGCCTCGACACCTTGATTCGCCAGCCCCATGGCATTGTGCTGGTCACCGGGCCCACGGGCAGCGGCAAGACCACCAGCCTGTACGCCGCCCTGGCACGGCTGGATGCGAGCACCAGCAATATCCTCACCGTGGAAGACCCGGTGGAATACGACCTGCCGGGCATCAGCCAGATCCAGGTCAATGCCAAGATCGACATGACCTTCGGCCTGGCGCTGCGGGCGATCCTGCGTCAGGACCCGGACATCATCATGATCGGTGAAATCCGCGACCTGGAGACCGCGCAAATCGCGGTGCAGGCCTCGCTCACCGGGCACTTGGTGCTGGCGACCCTGCACACCAACGATGCGGTGTCGGCGGTCAACCGCCTGATCGATATGGGCGTCGAGCCGTTCCTGCTGGCCTCGTCACTGCTGGGCGTGCTGGCGCAACGCCTGGTCCGCCGCCTGTGCCCGCATTGCAAACAGGAAGACCCGGCCGCGCCCGGCACCTGGCGCCCGGTGGGCTGCGCGCAGTGCAACCAGATCGGCTACAGCGGGCGGACCGGTATCCATGAATTGTTTTGCGTCGACGACGAGGTGCGCAGCCTGATCCACCAGGGCGCCGGCGAGCAGGATCTGCGCGTGGCGGCGCGGCGTGCGGGGATGTTCAGCATGCGTGAAGACGGCGAGCGCTGGGTGCGCAGCGGCGCCACCGCGCCCGAAGAAATCCTGCGCGTGACACGGGACGCCTGATGAATCGCTATCGCTATGAAGCCGCCGATGCCAGCGGCAAAGTCGAGGCCGGGCACCTGGAGGCCGACAGCCAGAGCGGGGCATTTGCCGTGCTGCGCAGCCGTGGCCTGACCGCGCTGCTGGTGCAGGTCGAGGGCGGTCAGCAAAGCGCCGCCGGCAGCAGCCTGTTCAGCGCCAAGCTGTCGGACAACGACCTGGCCTGGGCCACGCGGCAACTGGCGAGCCTGCTCGGCGCCAGCCTGCCCCTGGAGGCGGCATTAAGCGCCACGGTGGAACAGGCGGAGAAAAAACACATCGCCCAGACCCTGGCCGCCGTGCGTGCCGATGTACGCGGCGGCATGCGTCTGGCGGATGCCTTGGCGGCACGGCCACGGGACTTTCCGTCGATCTACCGCGCACTGATCGCGGCGGGGGAGGAGTCCGGCGACCTGGCCCAGGTGATGGAACGCCTGGCCGACTACATCGAGGAGCGCAACAACCTGCGCGGCAAGATCCTCACCGCCTTTATCTACCCCGGTGTGGTCGGGCTGGTGTCCATCGGCATCGTGATTTTTTTGCTCAGCTACGTGGTGCCCCAGGTGGTCAGCGCGTTTTCCCAGGCGCGCCAGGATCTGCCCGGGCTGACATTGGCGATGCTCAATGCCAGTGATTTCATTCGCGGTTGGGGTTGGCTGTGCCTCAGTGCTTTAATCGCGGGTTTCTGGGGCTGGCGCCTGTACCTGCGTAACCCGGTGGCGCGCTTGAACTGGCACAGCCGCGTGCTGCGCCTGCCGCTGATCGGGCGCTTTGTGCTGGGCCTGAACACCGCGCGCTTTGCCTCGACCCTGGCGATTCTCGGCGGTGCCGGGGTGCCGTTGCTGCGGGCCCTGGAAGCGGCGCGGCAAACCCTCTCCAATGAGCGCCTGAGCCAATGCGTCAACGATGCCACGGCCAAGGTGCGTGAGGGCGTCAACCTGGCCCCGGCACTGGCGGTGGAAAAAGTCTTCCCGCCGGTGCTGATCCACCTGATCGCCAGTGGCGAAAAAACCGGCTCGCTGCCACCGATGCTGGAGCGGGCGGCGCAGACCTTGTCGCGGGATATCGAACGGCGGGCCATGGGCATGACCGCGTTGCTGGAACCGTTGATGATCGTAGTGATGGGCGCGGTGGTGTTGGTGATCGTGATGGCGGTGCTGTTGCCGATCATCGAGATCAACCAACTGGTGACCTGAACACACCAAAAAACCAATGTGGAAGGGGGCTACACCCTGATAGCCATGGATATTTACACAACTTTCAGAGACGGGTGAGTTCCTCTGTGGTGAGCGGGCTTGCCCCGCGCCGGGCTGCGAAGCAGCCCCAGTAAAGCAGAATGCGGTGTATCAGAAACTCTGCTGAGGCTGGTTTTGGGGCAGGCCGATATCGCCGGCTCCCAACCTCGGGTTCCTCATTCCGTCACATCCAGGCCCTGCGCCACAGCCCGCGCCGCCTTGACTAAACCCACGCTGAAACCTCGCTGTCACCTGCCGCCAAACCGCTCAAAACCATGACCAAAACACCCGAGAATCTTTTTAAAAATCAAGCCCTTCCTCCCGAGGTTTTTTCCTTTTGCTGTCATCGGAAACTGCGAAATTTCCTACCCATGGCCTCACCCCTCGCCACCCCCGAGACACGGCCTGGGACCGAAGCCATGGCGTCATGCAAGAGCCATCTACCCCAACGTACAAACACGACGAAAGGAGATTCTTCATGTTTAAGCGCAACGTTCTCGCGGTATCCATGACCCTCGCCGCACTGTGCTCGGCACAGGCTGCAATGGCTGACATCAACGGCGGCGGTGCCACCCTGCCACAAGCGCTGTACCAGACCTCCGGCGTGCTGACGGCCGGTTTCGCCCAGTACATCGGTGTCGGCAGCGGCAACGGCAAGGCAGCCTTCCTGAACAATGACTACACCAAGTTCCAGGCGGGCGTGACGAACAAGAACGTGCACTGGGCCGGCAGCGACTCCAAGCTGAGCGCCACTGAGTTGTCGACCTACGCCTCTGCCAAGCAACCGACCTGGGGCAAGTTGATCCAGGTGCCATCGGTGGGGACTTCGGTTGCCATTCCTTTCAATAAAAGCGGTTCCGCCGCTGTAGACCTGAGCGTTCAAGAGTTGTGCGGCGTGTTCTCGGGCCGTATCAATACCTGGGACGGGATTTCCGGTTCTGGCCGTACCGGTCCGATCGTTGTGGTTTATCGCAGCGAAAGCAGTGGCACCACTGAGCTGTTCACCCGTTTCCTGAATGCCAAGTGCAACGCAGAAACAGGCAACTTCGCCGTCACCACCACCTTCGGCACCAGTTTCTCCGGTGGCTTGCCTGCCGGCGCCGTTGCTGCTACTGGCAGCCAAGGTGTAATGACTGCCCTGGCCGCTGGCGATGGCCGCATCACCTACATGAGCCCGGACTTCGCCGCCCCGACATTGGCCGGCCTGGACGACGCCACCAAAGTGGCTCGCGTGGGCAAAAACGTCGCCACCAACACCCAGGGCGTTTCGCCTGCCGCCGCCAACGTGTCTGCCGCCATCGGCGCAGTACCGGTACCGGCTGCCGCTGATCGTTCCAACCCGGACGCCTGGGTTCCAGTCTTCGGTCCGGACAACACCGCCGGTGTACAGCCTTACCCAACCTCGGGCTACCCGATCCTGGGCTTTACCAACCTGATCTTCAGCCAGTGCTACGCCGATGCCACCCAGACCAGCCAAGTGCGTGATTTCTTCACCAAGCACTACGGCGCCTCCAACAACAACGATGCAGCCATCACCGCCAACGCTTTCGTTCCGCTGCCAACCGCTTGGAAAGCCACCGTTCGCGCCAGCTTCCTGACCGCGAGCAACGCCCTGAGCATCGGCAACACCAACGTCTGCAACGGTATCGGTCGCCCGCTGTAACCCTCGCTTTCAACGACCTGCACCACCTGATCAGCAACGGCCTGTGCCGTTGCTGATTTTTGCGTTTGTGCGGTTTTTCGAGCCGTTAACAGCCCTATATGAACTTTGCGTGACAGAAGTTCAGTCCCGTCCCTCGCCAACCGCCTAACCCTCATACGTGAGCCTGTCTTGCTCCCTGCGTGATAACAAAGAAGGAAGATCCCCGATGGTCCGCTGCAAATCGCCGGTTAACCTGAAAGCCCAAGAAACTGTGCTGCGCCTCAAGCCCCTGGCCCAGGCCATCGCCTTGTTGATGGTGGCGGGCAATGCCCATGCGGCCACGGCGTTCAGTTCCAGCTGGTTTGCCGATAAAGGTGCGACCCAGGCGGCGACGGCGGCGCGGATCAGTGTCGGGCAGGTGCAGGGGATTCCTTCGCTGAACCAGCAGGCGCGGGTCAACCAGCAGTTGGCGCGTTCCATCAGCACTTTGAACACCAGCGTCGCGGCGATTGCGGCACAGCAGGCAGCACAAGCGGCGGGGCGTCAGGCGGCGTTTGGCCAAGTCTCGACGATTCCAGACGGCCTCGGCAAAGGTGGCCTGCAGGTGGATAACAGCCTGACCCAGGGCTGGACCAACGCCAAGGGCCCGGTGCAGACCCAGGCCGGCGGCAAGACCACGGTGACCATCGAACAGACCGCCGACAAGGCCATCCTCAATTGGGAAACCTTCAACGTCGGGCGCAACACCAGCGTCGACTTCCAGCAGCAGTCGAGCTGGGCCGTGCTCAACCGCGTCAACGACCCGAATGCGCGCCCGAGCGAAATCCAGGGCCAGATCAACGGCGCCGGTACGGTGATGATCGTGAACCGCAACGGCGTGGTGTTCAGTGGCACCAGCCAGGTCAACGTGCGCAATCTGGTGGCGGCGGCGGCGAACATCACCGATGAGCAGTTCACCCAGCGCGGTATCTACGTGGACGCCACCGGCACCCAGCCGACCTTCACTGACGCGGCCGGCAAGGTCGAGGTGCAGCGCGGCGCATTGATCCAGACCCACAACCCCGCCACCTCCACCGACGCCGGCGGCTATGCCTTGCTGCTGGGCTCGGAAGTGGAAAACGCCGGTACCCTCACTACCGCCAAGGGCCAGACCACCCTGGCCGCCGGCGACAGCTTTTACATCCGCAAGGGTGTCGGCACCACCGGCAATGACCGCTCCACCACCCAGGGCAATGAAGTGGCCACCAGCCTCAAGGCCGGCAGCAGCGCAGGCAAGGTCAGCAACACGGGCCTGATCATGGCGTCCACCGGTGACATCACCCTGACCGGGCACCAGGTGCAGCAAAATGGCGTGGCCTTGGCCAGCACGTCAGTGGACACCCGTGGCACCATCCATTTGCTAAATTCCGCTACCGACACCACCGGCAGCGTGACCCTTGGGGAGGGCAGCACCACCGCGATCCTGCTCGACAGCAGCGGCAGCACCGCGCTCAACGGCCAGAAGGACAACGGCCTGATCAAGCTCGACGGCACGCCCGCCAACCTGATCACCGGCCAGTTCAACAACCTCAGCGCCGTGGCCGACCGCACCGACCAATCACGCATCGAGATCGTCAGCGGCGGCACGGTGGACTTCCAGAAAGGCTCGATCACCCTGGCTACCGGTGGGCAGGTCGCGGTCAGTGCCACCGGGCGCAGCCTGGTACGCGACGGGGCGATGATCGATGTCTCCGGGGCGGTCGGTGTCAAGGTGTCGATGGAATCCAACAACATCAAGATCAACGTACAGGGCAACGAGCAGCGCGACGCACCGGTCAACCGTGACGATGGGCAGTTGATCAATAACGATGTGTGGGTCGACCTGCGCGAGCTGGTGTTTGTGCCCGCAGGCACCAACGGCTATGCGACGGATCGCTGGTACACCGCTGGCGGCTTGCTGGAAGTGGGCGGCTACCTGGGCACCCAAGGCCACTCGGTGGGCGAGTGGATGGCCCAGGGCGGTACCGTGACGTTTACCGGCAAGGACGTGGTGACCCAGAAGGACGCGCAGATCAACCTGTCGGGCGGCACCGTGGATGTGCAGGCCGGTTATATCCAGCAGACCTGGCTCAAGGGCCCGGATGGGCGCTTGTATGAGCTGTCCAACGCGCCGGGCGACATTCTCTATTCCGGGTTCTACAAGGGGTATGAAGACACCAGCAAGCGCTGGGGCCAGACCGATTACTACTACAACCCGATGATCGCCAAGCAGCGTCGTTATGAGAGCGGTTACACGGTGGGCCGCGATGCCGGCAAGCTGGTGATCGGTACCACCAGCGCGGTGCTCGAGGGCCAGGTGATCAGTGACGTGTTCCAGGGCGATCGCCAGACCCAGGCGCCGAACATCAACCTCGACGGTTACCAGCAGTCGCAGAAGGCCATGGCCCAGCGCGCGCAATTGATCATTGGCGGCTACACGCCTATCTACAACAAGACCACCGGCACCCTGCGCTATGCCTTGGGCGCAAACGCGGACGAGGTATTGATCGAGGGCGGTACGCAAAAAATCGCCGATGGCCTGGACCTCACCACCGCGCTGCCCGCGGACCGCCAGGGCAAGATGGTTCTCGACAGCGACCAGCTCAATGGCTATCAGTTGGGCGCGATCAAGGTCGCGGCCAAGCAGCAGGTCACCGTCAACGGAGCGCTCAAGGTGGCCGATGGCGGCGATATCACCCTGTTCGGGCCAAGGGTCGACATCAACGCCCACCTCACGGCCCACGGCGGCAGCCTCAACGCGGGCAATATCCTCAGCCAGGTCGACCCGCTTCAAGGCGGTGCGGTAGGCGACAGCATCCTCAACGGCGGCGGCACGCTGAACGTGGCCAGCGGGGTCACGCTGGATGCCACCGGGCGCTGGAACAATCTGCTGCTGGAACCGGCCAACAGCAGCGGCTTGGCCTATGTGAACGGCGGCAAGGTGTCGCTGCGCAGCACTGGTGGTGTGAACCTGGCGGCCGGCAGCGTGGTGGACACTTCCTCCGGTGGCACCCTCGGCTTGGATGGCAAGCTCAACGGTGGCAAGGGCGGCGACGTGACCTTGGCGTCTCTCGGTACCCTGGGTTTGGACGGCGAGATTCGCGGTTATGGCGTGAGCGGTGGCGGCACCCTGGCGTTGCAGGCGCGCAAAGTACAGATCGGCGACAGCGCCACGGCGCCCGATGTTGGCACCGTGCAACTGGCGGGGGATTTTTTCAACAAGGGCTTCTCGGCCTATGACATCACCGGCAATGAAGGGCTGCTGGTCACGGACGGTACCCAGGTCGACGTCACGACGCCGGTCTACCGTATTGGCGAGCAGACCTCGGCCGCTGCCACGGGCAGCGACCCGGCCACCGCCCTTGAACGCTGGACGCCGGCGCTGTACCAGGAAGACGCCGCCAAAGGCGTACTGACCCAGCGCCGTGGCGCCAGCCTGACCTTGACCGCCGGCAATCTGAATTCCACGGCGGCTGAACTGGCCACCACGGCCTTGAGCGTGGGGCAGGGCGCGGTGATCACTGTCGACCCAGGCCAGGCCATCAACCTGCGCAGCGTCGGCCAGTTGACCATGAACGGCAGCCTCAACGCCTGGGGCGGCAGCGTCAGCCTGGGCGGCCTGACGGCGACGGGCTCGGAAGCGGCCAACGCCGCCGGCCATAGCCGTTCGATCTGGGTGGGTGAAAACGCGCTGATCGACGTGGCGTCGCGTGCGGTCACGGCGGTGAGCAACCGTGGCAATGTCTACGGCCAGGTGCGCAATGGTGGCACCATCAGCATCGGCGGCGATATCAACCTGGCCACCGGCATCGCCAAGGCCAGTGACCTGTTTGTGGTGGTGCGCGACGGCGCGCGCCTGGACGCGTCCGGTGCCCAGGCGATGCTGGATGTTCCCGGCCAGGGCCGCGTGCCGATGGCCAGCAATGGCGGCAGCATCAGCTTTGCGTCGAACAACGGCCTGTACCTGGACGGCAGCTTGGTTGCCCGCGCGGGTGGCGCAGGTGCTGCGGGCGGTAGCCTGGCCCTGGCCCTGGAAAGCCCGTATTACCTCAAGGCCGGCGTCAACGACAGTGTGCTCAAGGTGCGTGAACTGGTGCTCAGCCAGACCCATCAAGCCAGCCCGACTTCCAGCCTCGAGTACGGCCATGGCCGCCTCGGCGTGGACCAGGTCAGCGCCGGCGGGTTTGACAACCTGGCGCTGCTCAGCAACGGCTTGCTGAGTTTCGACGGTGACGTGTCGTTGAACATGGGCCAGAGCCTGCGCCTGTACGGTGGCAGCTATAACCTCAGTGAAAACGCGGCGGCCAGTTCGCGGGTCAACCTGTCGGCGCCATACCTGCTGTTGGCCGGCATCCTCGCGCCGGCAGAATCCGGCAAGGAAGCCTATACCCGCGCGGTGCCGGTGTTGCCCAATCCCTCCGCGCTGGCCACCACGGCGCAGTTCAACGCCAACGCCAACCTGATCGACGTGCGTGGCAATGTGGTGTTCGGCAACAAGAGCTATCTGTTGCGGCCCGACAACAGCCAGGCCAGCCTCGAACGGCGGGGGTTTGATGATGTGCAACTGACCAGCCAGGGCGACTTGCGCTTCCTGGCGGGGGCGGGGGCAGATGTGATTGCCCAGGGCATCAGCACGCAATTAGTGACCAGTGGTGACATGACCCTGCGCGCGGCGCAGTTGTATCCGGCGACTGAGGTCGGCGCCCGGGTACTGGCGGGCTATCTGAATAATGCTGCCAGCAATGACACAGGCTTCAATTACGATCCGACACGCACCCTGACCATCGCACGCACCGCCAATAGCAATGCCGCCATGCCTTACTCGGCCTTTGGTCGTCTGCAATTGGGCGGGCCCACCATCAAGCAGGGCGGGGTGGTGCGTGCGCCACTGGGGCTGATCGAGATTGGCAACCTGGGCTCTACCAACGTGCAACTGCTGCCGGGCAGCCTCACTTCGGTGAGTGGCAAGGGCCTGGTATTGCCTTACGGCGGTACCGTGGATGGCCAGATCTACAAGTACAACGGCAAGACAGTGACGTTTATCGGCCAGGGTGGCGGCAACAGTGCGGGCAGCCTGAACGTTGGGGTGATTCTCGGTGGCCAGCAGTTGACGGTGCTGCCGCAGGCGACGGTGGATCTGTCCGGCGGTGGCGAACTGCTCGGCGCCGGATTTATTTCCGGGCGCGGGGGCTCTACCGATGCACGTTACAACCCATTGGTACAGTTCGGTGCGAACGGCGGGTTTGTACTGCCGGGTCTGAGCACCAACCCCATCTATGCGATTGTGCCGGGCGTGCAACCGGGCTATGCCCCGGTGGCGCCGGAAGGTGGCGCGGTCGATCCGTTGATCGGCCAGCAGATCACAATCGGCGCCGGCGTGCCGGGCCTGGCGGCCGGCACCTATACCCTGATGCCGTCCACCTATGCGTTGATGCCTGGGGCTTTCCGGCTCGAGATCAACGGCCTGGCCGGGTTGGGCTCCGACGGTGTGACCCAGGCGTTGCGCAATGGCTCATGGGCCACGGCAGGGCGCTTGTCCATCGCCAATACCGGGATCAGCAACAGTACGGCCAGCCAGGTAATTCTCACGTCGGCCGATAGGTTGCGTCGTTACTCCCAATACAACGAAACCGGCTACGCACAGTTCGCCGTGGCCGACGCCACCAGGCTTGGTGTACCTCGGGCACTGCTGCCGGTGGATGCCAAGACCCTGCAACTGGCCCTGCGGCCAGGCGCAGGTGCGGATGCCTTTTCGTTCCAGGGGATCGGCCGCTTCGAGGCCGCTGACGGCGGTTACGGCGGTACCGTATCGCTGATAAACGAAGAAAAGGGCAGCTTGGGAAGGGACATCGAAATTGTCGCGGCAGGCAACGCGGCTACCGCCAATTTCAAAGGCATTACGGTGGATGCGGACAGCCTGAATGCAATGGGCGCGGCTCGCCTGCTGATCGGTGGAATGACCTATGTCACGTACGGCCAGGGTGGCAACTACATCAACCTCCCCAGCAGCATCATCAGTTCCATCATCCTGCGCGACGGCGCGAAACTGGCGGCACCGGAGGTATTACTGGTGACCTCCACCGGAAAAATTACGCTCGAACAAGGCGCCTCGATCAACACGATAGGCCAGGGCAAGGCCAGCTACGACGCACGTGACGGTTTTATCTACAACCTGAGCAATGTGCTGGCGGTGTCCAACGGTTTGCTCAACGTAATTGCCGCGCCGTCATTGGGTGGACTCATCAGTGGAGGCATCCAGTTAGGCGTGTGCGACAGCGCGCCCTGCAGCGGCCAGACAGCCCTGTATTCCGAAGGCAGCATCGTTACCTTGACCGACAGCACCCTGCAGATGGGCGATGAGGTGCGCTATGGCACCCGCCACCTGAACCTGGGCGTGTCCAGCATCAACGTCGGCAGCCCCGAAGCCCTGGCCGCTGCAGCCGCCAACAATCGCCTGCCGGTGGGTATGACCCTCAACCAGCAAGTGCTGGAACGCCTGCTGCGCGGCGACACCCAATTCGGCGCCCCGGCCCTGGAAACCCTGCAACTGTCGGCGCGTGACAGCTTTAACTTCTACGGCACCACCACCCTGGACACTTATGACGCCGTGACCGGCAAGTCGTTGCTGAGCAACCTGATGCTGTCCGCGCCGGCGATCTACGGCTCTGGCGGCTTGAACGACGTGGCGACTATCCACACCGCCAACCTGATCTGGCAAGGTGCCGTCGCGCCGCCTGTGGCGGCGGTGACCGGCGGTGCCGGCAGCGGCAGCGGGCGCCTGGACATCAATGCCGAGCGTATCGAATTCGGCTATGGGGATTTTGCCCAGCCGAGCACGACCAATACCTTCGACCGCCTCGCCCTGGGCTTTGCCAACGTCAACCTCAATGCCAGTGAGCGCATCACCGCCAACCACAAGGGCAGCCTCTCGGTGTACCAGAGCCAGGGCGCGTTTGATGCGATCAAGGGCTTTGCCTACAGCGGCGGCAACCTGAATATCCTCACGCCGCTGATGACCGGTGAGGCCGGTTCGGTCAACCGTATTACCGCTGGTGGTGCAATTGATGTGAGCGCTTCGCAGGGCACGGTGGGCAAGGTGGACGGTATCGGCGGCGAGTTGTCGTTGCAGGGCGACAGCCTGCGCCTGGCCAGTGCCGTGGTACTGCCCAGCGGCAAGGTGACCTTGGGTGCCCGTGGCGATGTGGTGCTGACCGACGTCGCATCGATTGATGTGGCAGGCCGTGCCATCCCCTTCAACGACCTGACCAAGTACAGCGCGGGAGGTGAAGTGCTGCTGGAAAGCCGCGCAGGTAATGTGCTGCAGGCGGCCGGTTCGACCATCGACCTGTCGGCGCAGCACAACCAGGCGGGCCGGTTGCGCGCAGTGGCCGTGGACGGCGCGGCGGGCATCGTCGACCTGTCGGGCAAAATCGTCGCCGGCAGCAGCGGTTACTACGATGCTGGCGGCACGCTGGTGCCGTACCTGGCCGGTTCGGTTGAAATCCAGGCCCAGCGGCTGGCTGCCAGTGGCACCCTGAGCGACCAGTTCGCCGCGCTCAACCAGCGCCTCAATCAGGGCCAGGTCTATGGTGCGCGCAGCTTCCAGCTCAAGCAGGGCGACCTGACCATCGGCAACGACGTCAAGGCCAACAACGTCAACGTCTCGATCGACAACGGCAGCCTGCGCGTGACCGGCCTGGTAGATGCCAGCGGTGAGCGCGTGGGCAGCATCAACCTGGCCGCGAAAAACGGCCTGACCCTCGACGGCAGCGCCGTGCTGGACGCCCATGGCACGCAATTACGCGTGGACAGCTACGGCAAGATCATCGACTCGCCCAACCGCGCCATCGTGGTCCTCAGCTCTGGCCAAGGCCAGTTGACCCTGGCCAATGGCGCGCGCATCGACCTGCGCCATGGCACCGAGGCCGCGACCGGCAATGACGGGCGCAACCGTGGCACGCTGGAGCTCAATGCGCCGCGCGTGGGCGGCGATGACATCGCCATTGACGCCAGTGGGCAGTTGACTATCCAAGGCGCGCGTTCGATCACCCTCAATGGCATGAGAACCTACGACGATGCCCCGACCAAAACTGACGAAACCCCCAACGGGCGCCCCTACCAAGTTATTGATCAGGACTACCTCAAGAAAGTCGTCGATCCATCCAATAAGGATTTCATCAATGCCGCGCGCGTTAACAACAACTTGCTGCAAAAGCTCGCCGGCTTGAACAACGCCACCTACGGCGATGTTTTCCACCTGCGCCCCGGTGTGGAAATCATCAGCAAAACCCCGGACGGCGACCTGGTGGTGCAGGGCGATCTGGACCTCTCCAGCTATCGCTACGCCAGCCTCAAATCAACGGCCAAGACCGAGTCCGGCAGCCTGACCCTGCGCGCCGGTGGCGACCTGAATATCTATGGCAGCATCAACGACGGTTTTGCCGCGCCACCGCCCACCGACGATGACAATGGCTGGGTGCTGCGCGCCGGTATCGACTACACCGGCGGCACCGTGGTGGTACCGGGCAGCGGCGTGACCCTGGAGATGGGCACTGTGTTCCCTGCGGGCGCTGCGCTTAATTTCGATGTACTGACCAACCCCCTGTTTCTGCCGGCGGGCACCCGATTGCCCGTCGCGGCTACGCTCAAACAACCGTTGGTACTCCCGGCGGGTACGGTGTTGGCGGCGGCTGTTCGGGATGCCTCGGGCAATGTGCTGTTCGCGGCGGGCACGTTGCTGACTCAGAGCCAGACCCTCGCCATCGGCAGTGTCCTGGATGCCGGCAGCCTGTTGAGCACGTCAGCCAGTGTCGACGGCTTGATCTGGCCCAAGGGCGTGCCATTGGCCACCAAGGTGACCCTGGCCGCCAGCCAAGTGCTGCCCCGGGGCGCCCTGTTGCCGTCGGGAACAGACGTGAAGCTGCCGGGCGGCGTGGAGTCGGTGACGTTGCGTGACGCCGGCCATCCGGGCAAGAACTGGGCAATTGCACCCCTGCTGGAGGAGGGTGCGCAGTCGTGGTCGATTCGCCTGGTTGCGGGGGCCGACACCGAGGCAGCCGACAGTCGCCTGCTGCAACCGCATCCGGTAAGCGGCAATCTGCGCTTGGCGGACAGTCACTATGGGACGTTCGGGAAAGGAACCCAGGTCTGGACCGAGGAGGGCTCTAAGGAGTGGTTCGGCGATGAAAGCATGGTGGGCCAACCGGTTGATTTCGACGCAATACAATACCCGGGTATATGTGACGATCTCCCGGACTACTGCGTTACCAGTGGTGAGGACTACACGCTGCTGGTGGGTGGCAGCACTCGCTTCAGCGTAATCCGCACCGGCGCTGCAGACCTTGACCTGCTGGCCGCCGGCAACCTGAGCATGGAGTCGCTGTTCGGGGTCTATACCGCGGGCAGTTCGTCCACCGGCACCTCGGCCAACGATCCTTATAACCTCAAGCGCGCCGTGGGCAGCAACAACAAGGTGCTGGGTAACGCGGGGGGCAACGAGAAGCTGGTCGATGGGGGAACGGGCAGCCTGTACCGTGCCTGGTATCCGGACACTGGCGGCAACTTGCTGCTTAAAGTGGGCGGCAACCTGACGGGCAATATCACCAGCCCGGCGCAGAATGGCGTTGGTCGTCCGGTACCCAGCGACCAAGGCCAGGATTCCGCCAACGTCGGCAACTGGCTGTGGCGTCAGGGCAACGGCCTCAGTGGCAGCCAGGCGCAAGCCACCGCCTGGTGGATCAACTTTGGTTCCTACGTCGCCAGCGACCGCTCGGACCAGATGGTCGGGTTCACCGGGTTTGGCACCCTGGGAGGCGGCAACCTGAATGTTGATGTGGGTGGCGATGCAGGACTCATCAGCCCTGTCTCTTCAACAGCTCTGAACGTCAGTCGCCGTAGCCAAGGCCTGGTACTGGCAGTCGGCAGCACCGGTCGGGTCGGGGCCGATGGCAGTGTGCAACTGACGGGTGGCGGTGATCTGAACCTGCGGGTCGGCGGAGCGGTTAACCCCGCCAGCCAGACCTTCGCAGACCACCTCAATGGTGCGCTGGTGAACCTGCGTGGGCACGTGCAATTGACCGGTGGCGCCCTGGGCAGCCTGACGCTGCGTTATGGCAACCGGTTCACAGACCAGAGCCCCACCGAAGTGCGCGCCTACGATCCTTTGCGTTCCACTTCGGCCATGGCCTCGGGTGGTTTGAGCCTATTGCCGGGCGACGCCACTTTCGGCCTGTCCACCCGTGGCGACCTGGTGTTGCAGGACGTCGCCGACCCTGGGCGCGCGCCGCAGATGAACGCCTTGACCTTCGTCAATAAGGGGGTCAACGGGATCGGACAAAGCTGGTTCAGCTTGTGGACCGACCGCACAGCAGTGGACCTGTTCTCTGCCGGGGGCAACCTCACGCCGCTGACCCAGACCCTGGAAACCGATATGGCGGCGGTCTATCCCGCGACATTGCGTGCGGTTGCGGCTAACGGCAGTCTCTATTACGGCAGCGCCTCGACCAGTAATCCTGGCACCGTGCAGCCGCTCAGGGCGTTGGTACTCGCACCTTCGTCCAATGGACAACTGGAATTGCTGGCCGGGGATTCGATCTCCGGCGGCGATCTGACGATCAGCCGCTCCAGTGCAGCACCCAATAGCCTGGCGACTATTCTGCGTCCGGCCTTCGCCGGTTTCCTGACGGATCAAAAAACGGCAATAGTGGGCAGTGGCAATCTTTCCAGCGATGGCAACATTGCAACCTTGACGGTTTCCCCGCTGTTTGCCTTTGGCCCCAACACCGCCAGCATGGCTTGGGGTGATGCCCTGGAGCCCGCGCGTTTCTATGCGCTGAACGGGGACCTGCTGGGCGTCAATAGTGGGCGCGCCCTCACGATCACGGGGGTGGGTGACGCTCGGTTCGGGCAAACCTTTTACGAAGGCGCAGGCCCGGTATGGATGCAAGCCGGACGCGATATTGTCGGCAGCGGCACGCGCTTGAGCGGTGCCAGCGCAGGTGTCACGGATACGGGGCAATACACCTTTACCGGCAACCTGTTCGTGCACAACAGCCCCACCGATATCTCCATCGCCAGCGCTGGCCGCGACATCCTCTACAGCAGCTTTAACGTTGCCGGCCCCGGTACCCTGGAACTGACGGCGGGGCGCAACATCCAGATGGAAGACAAAGTCGCGGTGAACAGCCTGGGTGATGTGGCGGCGGGCGACAGCCGCCCTGGCGCAAGCATCGTCATGCAAGCCGGCATGGGCCCCAATGGCCCGGATTACCGCCGCTTCGTCGAGGCCTACCTGAACCCCGCCAACCTGGCGCAAGCGGGTGAATCCCTGCAAGGCGCCAAGGTGGCCAAGACTTACGAAAACGAGCTGGTTACCTGGCTCACCGAACGCTTCGGCTTCGCCGGCGACAGCGAACAGGCCCGGACCTACTACGCCGCACTGCCCGCTGAACAACAACGGATCTTCGCCCGCGACGTGTACTTTGCCGAACTCAAGGCCGCCGGCCGTGAGTACAACCAGGACGGCAGTGTGCGCCAGGGCAGCTATGTGCGTGGTCGTGCCGCGATTGCCCGGTTGTTCCCCGAGACCGACGTGGCCGGCAACCCGATCACCTACAAAGGCGACATCACGATGTTCGGCGGCGCGGGCGTGCACACCAACTTCGGTGGCTCGATCCAGATGCTCACGCCGGGTGGCCGCCAGACGTTCGGCATCGAAGGCGCCGCACCGCCGTCCACGGCTGGGGTGATCACCCAGGGCGCTGGAGATATCCAACTGTACTCCCTGGGCAGCATCCTGCTTGGCCAGAGCCGCATCATGACCACCTTCGGCGGCTCGATCATGGCCTGGACCAGCGAGGGCGACATCAACGCCGGTCGTGGCTCCAAGACCACCGTGGTGTACACGCCGCCCAAGCGCGTCTATGACAACTGGGGCAACGTGAGCCTGTCGCCGTCGGTACCGAGCACCGGTGCGGGGATCGCCACGCTCAACCCGATCCCGGAAGTGCCGGCGGGGGATATCGACCTGATCGCGCCGATGGGCACCATCGATGCGGGCGAGGCGGGGATTCGGGTGTCGGGTAACGTCAACATCGCCGCCCTGCGGGTGGTGAACGCGGCGAACATCCAGACCCAGGGCAAGTCGTCCGGGGTGCCGGTGTCGGCCACCGTCAACACCGGCGCCATGAGCTCGGCCAGCGCAGCGGGGGCGGCGGCGTCCCAGGCCGCAGAAGACGCGGCGCGCAGCCAGCAGGCGGCGGCCAAACAGGGCCGGCCGTCGATCATGACCGTGGAGGTGCTGAGCCTGGGCACCGAGCCGCTGTCGCGTGAACCGGAACCTCGGAAAACCTCGGGCTACAACCCCGACAGCCCGGTGCAGGTGCTGGGCGCGGGGCCGCTGAGTGAGCAGGCGCGGGCGCGGTTGACGGATGAGGAGCGTAAGCAGATCAGTTTGTAGCGTTTCAGAAGGACCTCTCGATGTACCGTTCGGGGCGATCAGTGATCGCCCCATTTTTTTGGGGGAATCAGAAGGGCGGCGAGCTTATAGCCGAGCGGTATTGGGGGGACTCGGTTAAAACTGTGGGTGCGACGATTCGATTTGCTCCCGATGGCGGCCTTTGGGCCGACCATTGGTTGGGGTTGGAATGAGTACATATCCGTTGCTGCGGTAACGGCCACCTATGGTTCCGCTCTTACAGCGGGTCACTTTTGGCAAACGCCCCAAAAGTAACCAAAAGGTCTTGCCCCACCACTCGGTGCCTCGCCTAGGCTCGGCATGCCCGAACGCAGGCTTGAATCCGTGGGCCGCCGTCATGGGCCATCCCTGGCCCAGGACGGCTAACCCGGCGTCCTGCCGGGTTACCCACGGATTCAAACCTGCATTCGGCCAGCGTGGTTAACGGGGCGCCTAAGATCAAAATCAAAATCAAAAACAGAGCAATAGCAACAGCTCGCGATACAACAGGGGGGGTCAGCTCCATTCACACTGTTGTGTAGCCCCAACGGTCACCACGATGCGAAGCGAGCTGCTCTTGATCTTGCTTTTGATCTTGATCTTAGGCGCCCCGTTAACCACGCTGGCCGGAATTCGATAGTGATTTGGGGGGTAAACCGGCAGGGATGCCGGTTTAGCCGCCCCGCGCCATGGATGG
>NZ_FKLB01000070.1:0-58125 GCF_900067035.1 Pseudomonas sp. 1 R 17 | reverse complement strand
GAAGCGTTTTTGGTTACTTTTGGCGCTCTTCCAAAAGTGACCCGCTGTAAGAGCGGAACCCTAAGTGGCCGTTACCGCAGCAACGGATATGTACCCGGTCCAATCCAAAAAAAAGGTCGGCCCAGAGGCCGCCATCGGGGGCAAGTCGAATCGTCGCACCGCCCCTCCCACATTTCCAACCGAGTACACCGGGCACAACTCCGCTCAGCTCTAGGGCCGCCAATGCAGCCTCCAGAAAAATTGCCCCCCTCACAATCCAAAATGAAGCTTTCATGACAAAAGTTCGGTAGCTCATCGCCACTTCCGTCTTGCCTATGTAACGCGCTGGAGGCCGCCACGAGCCGCCTCCCCAGCCGTCAGCGGGACGCCAGGAGTGGGGCAATGGGAACTATGGAACGTTACTCGAAAGTAGGCATGCAAGAGCTCGACCAGCGCCTGTCGAAGATCGTCGAGGCTGCGCGCAAGAAGCCGGTTTCGGTGTACCGCTACGGCGCGCCGTGGGTGTGGATCGTCTCCCAGGACGACTGGCAGGGCGCCTTGAAGGAAGTGTCCAGCTACATCCCGGCGGGGCATTCGCTGGTGCTGTTGCGCCCGCAGATCGACGAGGTGCTCGAGCAGCATCGCGACCTGCTCCAAGCCGCGCCGGGCATGTCGATCGCGCCGCAGACCGTGGTGCAGATCCTGCTGCTGCAACTGCTGTATTCGGTGCCCAGCGAACAGCAGTTGCACGAGCAACTGAACTACAACCTGCTGTTCCGCTGGTTCGTCGGCCTGGAGCTGAACCAGAAGGTGTGGAGCATCCACGCTTTGCAGCGCGACATCGCCAGCCTGTTGAACAACCCGCAGGCCGTGCAGTTGATCCAGACCATCATCGGTGAAGTGTTCTGTGGCGCCTTGCTGCACATGCCGGAGTTCTCCCTGAACTTCGCTTTGCTGCACACCTGGCTGGCGCGGCACAGCCATCTTTCGACCAGCAGCAATTGAGCAGGCCAGACGCCGTGCAATCGGCGACGGCGCAAAATCTTAGACAGTTAGGGGGCGGTGTGGAGCATCTGTTCAAATCAACGCTGGCGTTGTGCTGCCTGACGCTGGGCGTCCTGGCGCAACCGGTGTGGGCCGAGGAGGGTGGTGAGGCCCCGGCGCGTAAGGTGGACGTCAATGAGTACTTCGTGCGCGGCAATACCGTGCTCGATGCGGCGACGATCGAGGAGGCGGTGTACCCGTTCCTTGGCCCGCAAAAGACCCTGGACGATATCGAAGGCGCGCGCGATGCGTTGCAGAAGATCTACCAGGCGCGTGGCTACCAGTCGGTGTTTGTCGAGCTGCCGGAACAGAAGGTCGATGACGGCATCGTCTATCTGCAGGTCAGCGAAACCAAGGTCGGCCGCGTGCGTGTGGTCGGCGCCAAGCACTATTCGCCGGTGGAGATCCGCGAGGAAGTGCCGGGGCTCAAGGAAGGCGCGGTACCGGATTTCACCACGGTGCAAACCCAGTTGGCCGGGCTCAACCGCAGTGCCGGTCGGCAGGTCACGCCACTGGTCCGTGAAGGCCAGCGCCCCGGCACCATGGATGTGGATCTGCAGGTCGAGGACCAGAACCCCTGGCACGCCAGCCTCGGCCTGAACAACGACTACAGCGCCGACACCGAAAAGCTGCGCTCGGTCGCCACCCTGGGCTACGACAACCTCTGGCAACTGGGCCACAGCATTTCCCTGACCTACTTCACCGCGCCCCAGGACACCGAGAATGCCAAGGTCTGGTCGGGCTCCTACAGTGCGCCGCTGAACGAACGCTGGACCTTGCAGTTCTCCGGTTACCAGTCCGACAGCAACATCGCCACCATCGGCGGCAGCAACGTCTTGGGCAAGGGCCATTCCTATGGCGTATCCGCCATCTACAGTTTGCCGGCGGCGGGCAACTGGGCCAACTCGTTCTCGTTCGGGGTGGACTTCAAGGACTTCGACGAGCAGATGAAGTTCGGCGCCAGCAGCGACCAGGTGCCGCTCAAGTACGCGCCGTTCACCCTGGGCTACAACGGCTATCGCTACACCGAGCAATCCCAACTGGGGTTGGGCTTGAACCTGGTGGTCGGCACCCGTGCATTTTTTGGCTACGGCAGCGACGCCGAAGAGTTCGATTACAAGCGCTACAAGGCCAGTGCCAGTTTTGCCGTGCTCAAGGGCGACCTGAATTACACCTATACCTTCGCCAACGATTGGCAGTCGGCCTCCAAGGGCGCTTTCCAGCTGGCCTCCGGGCCGCTGGTGTCCAACGAGCAGTATTCCGCCGGCGGCGCCACCTCGGTGCGCGGCTACCTGGCGGCCGAGCGCACCGGGGACGAGGGCTATTTGCTCTCCCAGGAACTGCGCACGCCGTCCCTGGCCAAGTTCCTCGGCAGTTATGTGCAGGAGTGGCGCTTCTATGCGTTCGCCGAAGGCGCGCGCATGCGCCTGCACGACCCGCTGCCCGAGCAGGAAGACGAATACAGCCTGGCCAGTGTCGGCCTGGGCACCCGCGCCAGTTTGAGCAAGTGGTTGTCCGGCAGCCTGGATTGGGGTTACCCGCTGCTCGATGGACCGAACACCCAGAAACAGGACTCGCGACTGCACTTCAGTGTGCAGGCGACTTTCTGACTTTTTCTTCCGGAGACTTCACCCATGCAACGCCTATTCCTGAGCCTGTTGATCTGCCTGGGCTTCGCGCTCCCGGCCACTGCCCATGCCTGGTGGCAGGACGATTGGCACTACCGCAAACAGATTTCGGTGGACACCACCGCCCAGGGCGCCGCGATCAGCCAGGCCCTGGGCCGCACCGCACTGTTGGTGCGCCTGCACACCGGCAACTTCACCTTTGACGGGGTCAAGGACGACGGCGCCGACCTGCGCTTTGTGAGTGCCGATGACAAGACCGTGTTCAATCACCAGATCGAAAGCTTCGACCCGCTGATGGGCATGGCGTTGATCTGGGTCGATGTGCCCAAGGTCGAAGGCGGCCAGCGCCAGGACTTCTGGATGTACTACGGCAACCAGAAGGCCCCGGCCACCGCCAATGGCCAGCTGACGTTCGATCCGAATTACACCGCGCTCTATCACTTCGATGGCGCCAACGCGACGCCGCCACGGGACACCACGGCCTACGCCAACACCGCGTTGAACGCCACCGGCGCGAGCATCGACGGCGTGATCGGCCGCGCCTTGCAGTTCGGCGGCCAGCCGCTGCTGTTGCCGGCCAGCCCGTCGCTGCAACACGCCGCCGGCGCTGCCTTCACCTTCAGCGCCTGGCTGCGCCTGGACCAGGCCAGCGGTGAGCAAATCGTACTGGCCCGACGTGACGGTGCCCACAGCCTGTTGCTGGGCCTGAACCAGGGCTCGCCGTTTGTGGAGATCGACGGCCAGCGCGCGGTGTCGACCCAACCGCTGAACCCTGGCCAATGGCAGCACCTGGCGTTCACCGCCGAGGGCGACAAGGTCACGCTGTATGTGAATGGCCGTGAAAGCGCCACGCTCGCCGTGGCCATGCCTGGGTTCAACACGCAGCTGGCGGTCGGCGCCGACCTGCCGGAAGCCGGCAGCGCGCACCTGCCGTTCGCCGGGGCCATGGATGAGCTGCGCCTGTCCAAGGTGGCGCGCCCGGCCGCGCTGTTGCTGGCCGATGCGAGTGCCCAGGGCGCCGAGTCGAAACTGGTGGCCTACGGCGTGGATGAAGAACAGTCCGGCTTCGGCTTCGGCAGCCTGGGCTTTTTGCTCAACGCCGTGCCGGTGGACGCCTGGGTGATCATCCTGGTGCTGGTGGCGATGATGTTCCAGTCGTGGGTCATCATGCTGCGCAAGAACCGCCAGGTCAGCCGCCTCAGCAGTGCCAACGAAGTATTCCGCGAGCACTTCGCCCAGATCGGCACGCGCCTGGAGATGTATGCCGACGACGCGCAGTTGGCTGAGCGCCTGACCCACTCTTCGCTGTGGCGCCTGTACCTGGTGGCGGTCAAGGAGATCCGTACCCGGCGTGCCCAGGGCGCCGACACCTCGTCGGTGTCGGCGGCGACCATCGAAGCGATCCGTTGCTCCATGGACGGTGTGCGCACCCGTGAGAACCAGGCCCTGAGTTCCAAATTGTCGACCCTGTCCAACGCCATCGCCGGCGGCCCGTACATCGGCCTGCTCGGTACGGTGCTGGGGATCATGGTGGTGTTCCTCGGCACGGCCATGGCCGGCGACGTGAACATCAACGCCATCGCTCCGGGCATGGCGGCGGCGTTGCTGGCCACGGCCATGGGCCTGTTCGTCGCGATCCCCGCGTTGTTTGGCTACAACCGCCTGATCACGCGCAACAAGGAAGTCAGCGCCGACATGCGCGTATTCGTCGACGAGTTCATCACCCGCCTGGCGGAGATGCACGGCGAGAGCCAGCACAGTGAAACCGCGCACCGCCGCGACCATCACGCATCGGTTCCGGCCTGAGGAGAATCGCCATGGCTTCCGTAAATGCCTCACACGACGATGACGATGATGCCGCCGTCGACAGCATCAACATCACGCCCCTGGTGGACGTGCTGATGGTAGTGCTGGTGATGTTTATCCTCACCGCCACCGCCCAGGTTTCGGGGATCCAGATCCACCTGCCCAAGGCCAGCGCCTCGGTGTCGCTGTCGGAGGCCAAGACCAAGGCCATCTCCGTGAATGACGGCGGCCAGGTGTTCCTCGATGCGTACCCGGTGACCCTCGGCGAACTGGAAGAACGCCTGCGCATCGAGAAAGCGCTGAACCCGGACTTCCCGGTGATCGTGCGCGGCGATGCGATGGTGCAGTACCAGAAAGTCATCGAGGTGCTCGACCTGCTGCGCCGGCTGGAGCTGTCCCAGGTCGGCCTGGTCACCGGCAAACCGAGCCAGGGCTGAGTGATGACCGCACAGATCCCGATCGCGCCATTGCCGGTGAAGAACAAACCGCCGTTGCGCCCATTGAAATGGGGCGCCGGCCTGTTGCTGGGCGCCGTGGCGGCCTGGTTTCTCTGGCAGTGGGCCAATGACATGAGTGGCGTACGCCGTGAAGCGCCGAAGGTGCCGACGATTATTCCGTTGCCACCGCCGCCGCCGCCACCCCCGGAAAAACCCAAGGAGCCCGAGCCCCAGGTTGAAGAGAAAGTCCCGGAGCCGGTGCCCAGCCCTGAACCCGAAGAGGTCAAGCCGGCCGAGGAAGCACCGCCTTCACCGAATGAAGACCTGGCCAACCCGATGCAGATCGACGGCGATGCGCAGTCCGGTAACGACGGTTTCAACATCGGCGCCGGCAAGGGCGGCGGCATGGCCGGCAGTGGCGGCGGCGGGCTGGGGACCGGCACGTACAAGCAGTACCTGGCCGGTACCTATCAGCGCCTGATGCGCGAAGACCCGGAGCTGCGCAAGAAGGCCTTTGCGATACAGATAGACCTGTGGTTGGGCGCCGACGGCCAGGTGACGAAGGCGCTGGTGGCCAAGTCCAGCGGGGATGCCGACACCGACGCGCAGATGCTGGCGCTGATCCGTGCGCCCCGCGCCGCCCAGAAACCTCCGGCGTCGCTGACGCTGCCCATGCGCCTGTCCCTCAAGGGCCGGCGTCCGGATTGATTGCACGAAACCTCTTACCTACGGTTTTTTACAGGAGTTGCGTACACATGATTTCCCCCGTGAATCGACTGACCCTGGCGGTTGGCATGGTCATCGCGACCCTGGTCGGGCAGGCGGCGGCAGCCCCGGTTGCGCCCTCGGAAAACGTCACCATCAACCTGATCCGCCTGCTGGTGCAGCAAGGTGTGCTGACCCAGGACACCGCCAATGGGCTGATCGCCCAGGCCGAAAAGGAAGCCCAGCAGGCCCGCCAGGCCAACGCCGCGCCGGTGGTTGCCAGCGGCCCGGCGACCGCGCCTGGGGATGTGCGCGTGCAGTACGTGCCGCAGGCGGTGCGCGACCAGATCCGCGACCAGGTCAAAGCCGAAGTCATGTCCACCGCCAAGCAGGAAAACTGGGCGCAGCCCAATACGTTCCCCGACTGGATCTCGCGCATCAGCTTTGATGGCGATATTCGTCTGCGCGACGAGTCGCGCTACTTCTCGGGCAATAACAGCAACAACATCACCGATTTTGCCAAGCTCAATGACACCGGCCCATACGACGTCAACAAAAACTCCAACACCAAGTTCCCACCGCTGATCAACACCCGCGAGGACCGCGAGAACCTGTTCCGCCTGCGGGCACGCCTGGGCATGAAAGCGGTGATTTCGCCGGAATGGACCGCCGGCATTCGCATCGCCACCGGCTCCGACAATAACCCGGTGTCCACCACCCAGACCCTGGGCGGCGGCTTCGGCAAAAAGGACATCTGGCTCGACCAGGGTTACCTGAGCTGGAAAACCACCGACTACATGACGTTGACCGCCGGGCGCATCGGCAACCCGTTCTATTCCACCGACATGATGTATTCCAACGACCTCAACTTCGACGGCGTGGCGGCGATCTTCAACCACAGCCTCAACAGCGAGTGGGGCCTGTTCGGTACCCTCGGCGCCTTCCCGGTGGAGTACACCTCCGACACCGCCAGCACCAATGGTATCGACAAGGAAGACAGCGACACCAAATGGCTGTTTGGCGGGCAGATCGGCGCGGATTGGAAGATCAACCGCAGCAACCGCCTCAAACTCGCCGCGGCTTACTACCAGTTCCAGGACATCGAAGGCGAGCGCTCCAGCCCTTGCTCCACCTGGCAGGGCGCGGCAGGTTGCGACACCGACGGCACGCGCGTGGCCTTCATGCAGAAAGGCAACACGGTATTCAACCTGCGCAACAACACCACCAACCCGGCGGATCCTGCGCGCGCACCCGACCCGCAGTACGTAGGCCTGGCGTCCAAGTTCGATGTGCTGGACCTCAACCTGGTCTGGGACAGCGAACTGCCCAGCGACTTCAAGCTGCGCAGCCAGGCCAACTTCATCCACAACCTGGCCTACGACAAGGGCGAGATGCTCAAGCGCAGCGAAGGCGAGATCGTCAACAACATCAACAGCAACGGCCAGTTTGAAAGTGGCGGCAATGCGCTGATGGTCTCGTTCACCCTCGGCAGCGCCCTGGAGATGCGCAAGCGCGGCGACTGGAATGTGTTGGCCGGCTACAAGTACATCCAGCCCGACGCCTTGCCCGATGGCTTCAACGACTCGTCGTTCCACCTGGGCGGCACCAACGCCAAGGGCTATTTCATTGGCGGCAACTACGGTATCGACAAGAACATCTACGCCAGTGCGCGTTGGTTGAGCGCCTCCGAAGTGTATGGCCAGCCGTTCGAAGTCGATGTGATGCAACTGGAACTCAACACGCGCTTTTGATGCGCAGGGAGATGCCACATGAATACACGAATCTGCGCGCTGTTACTGCTGCTGGTGAGTACCGGCGCGTCGGCCGAAGGCATGGAGGAGCGCCTGCGTACGCAACTGCGCAGCACCACCCAGCAATTGCAGGCGCTGCAAAGCGAACAGGCCCAGGCCAGTGCCGCACGGCTGGCCGCCGAAAACCAGGCCAAACAGGCCCAGGCGCACATCAAGCAATTGACCGCCGAGCTGGAAAAGGCCCGTGGCATGGCTGAGCAACTGGCCGGCCAGCAACAGAGCCTGCACAGCCAGGCGCAAGCCCAGGTGGCGGCGAGCAACGAGCAGATCGGCAAGTTCAAGAAGGCCTATGACGAATTGCTGGTGCTGGCCAAGGGTAAAGAAGTCGAGCGCGCGCGCCTGCAGGCGGCCTTAAGCGAACGTGACACACAAGTGCAGCAATGTTCAGTCAAGAATCAACAGATGTACGGCGTGGCCCAGCAGTTGCTCGCAGCCTACGAAAAAATCGATGTGGCCGAGGTGATGAGCATTCGCCAGCCGTTCGCAAGCAGCGCACGGGTCAAGTTCGAGGAACTGGCCCAGGGTTTTGGCGACGATCTGTACAAGAGCCGTTTTGATGCGCCCCAGGCAGCCGCCAATCACTGATAGACAAGGAAGAGATCACCATGAGCGAATTGATCACCAGCGTCACCGTCCCGAGCCTCACCGACCTGTTGCAGGACGCCGGCTACCGGGTTAACCAGAGCGAACAGAACGGCATCGTGCAGTTGCTCAGCGCCAGCCAGGGCATCGGCTTTGCCGTGCGCTTCGGTAACCCGGCGGCGGAGCAGGGCAGCTATGTGGACTTCACCTACAGCTGCGCGCTGCGGGTACAGGGCGAGTTGCCCGAGGGCCTGGCCCCGGTATGGAACGCCTCGCGGCGCTTTGCACGGTTGTCGGTGCAGGGCGAGTTCCTGTTGATGGAAATGGACGTGGTGGTGGCCGGCGTTGGCGTCACGCACCTGCGCAGCCAGCTGGAATTGTGGGATCGCCTGTTGCAGGAGTTTATCGTCTACCTGCGTGAGTACAGCCAGCAGGCCGCGCAGTTGCAGGCTGCCGCGGTGGGTGAAGAGGCGGCGGTGCTGTGAAAAAGCCAACCCTGATGCTCGGCGCGGGGGCGCTGGCTGTGCTGGTGGTGGCCGTGGCGTTGAGCCTGCGACCGGGCAGCGATCCGGTGGCGGCGCAGCAACCGGCGCCGGTGATCAATCCCGCGCCGAGCGGGCCAGCGGTGGCGCGCCTGGGCAACCAGCAGATCGACCTGGCGGAGCTGAAAAGCGTGCTGGCCAGCCTGCCGGCCGAATCCCGCGAGCAACTGCGCGGCAACCGTGGCGCCCTGGAAACCTGGATCCGCTCACGCCTGGCGCAAAAAGCCGTGCTTGAACAGGCCGATGCCCAGGGCTGGCGCCAGCGCCCGGAGGTGGAGCAGCAGACCCGCGCCGCCGCCGAGCAGATCGTGTTTCGCGACTACATGCTGTCGGTCAGCCAGGTACCGGCCGACTACCCCAGCGCCGCCGAGTTGCAACAGGCCTACGACAGCGGCAAGGCGCAATGGGTGACGCCGCCGTTGTACCAGGTGAGCCAGATTTTCCTCGCGGTGAATGACCCGCAAAACCTCGATGCCGTACGGCGCCAGGCCCAGGAACTGAGCCGCAAGGCCCAGGCCGCACCGGCTGATTTTGCCGCCCTGGCCACGCAGTTTTCCCAGGACCCCGACAGCGCCGCGCGCGGTGGCGATTCGGGGATGCAGCCGTTGCAGCAACTGGTGCCGGAGGTGCGCGGCGCGGTGGCGCGGCTCAAGGTCGGTGCGGTCTCGGACGTGGTGCAGAGCCCGGCCGGGTTTCATGTGCTCAAGCTCATCGGCCAGCAACCGGCGCGCACCGCCACCCTGGACGAGCTGCGTGAACGCCTGACCCAGGCCCTGCGCGCCCAGCGCCAGGAACAGATCGCCAAGGCCTACCTGGAAGGCATGCTCAACACCGCGACCTTGAGTATCGACGGCGCCGAGTTGAACAAAGTGCTGGAGTAACACGCCTCAACCCGCATTGGATGCACAGACCAACCAGACAGGGAGTCTCCCATGGCATTTCTCGAACCGTCTGCCCCACAGGGGCCCACTGCTTACCGTGCACCTACCGAGCCACGCAGTGCCTGGCTGGCCCTGGCCAGCGAGATCGACCCGGAGGTGGCCCGCTACTTTCTGGTGAGTGCGCGCTGCGGCTGTTTCATGCAGGCCGCGCGCAGCCTGAATATCAAGGCAACCCTGTTGCGCAAGCGCCTGGCCCAGCTGGAGGAACACCTGCGCCATGCGCTGTTCAGCTACCAGGGCAACGGCCTGGTGCTCAGCCGCGACGGCCAGCAATTGCAGGCCCAACTGATCGCCCTGGCCCATGAACGGCGCCTGCCGGTACTGGAACAGCCGCTGATTCGCCTGGCGGTGGCCGAGCCGATCCTGCACGACATCCTCGGCCGCGACCTGATCGCCTTGCTGCGCCGCAATGCCAGCGTGCGCCTGGAGATCATCTCCCTCGACAGCCACCTGTCCCTGCAGGCGGTGGACGTGGATGTGGTGCTGTGGCTGGCGGACACCGACGGCCCGGTGCCCGGCCCGAGCTTTGTCACCGAACCGCCGCGGGCGCTGGCGCGATTGCGGTACCTGCCGCATATCGCCAAGCGCTATTCACGCCTGACCACGCGCCCGGACAGCGTGGAAGACCTGGCTGACTACATGCTGGTGCAATGGCAGCCGGACGCCCAGGTCGAGGCGCTGCAGCCGTGGAACCAGGTGGTGCAACAACGCCAGGCGGCGGTGGTGCAGGTGCATGCCTATTCGCTGATGCTGGAGATGATCCGCTGCGGCGCCTGCATCGGTTTGCTGCCGCACTACATGAGCAGCTTCGACCGGGGGCTGGTGGCGTTGCCGGGGTTGTTGGCCGAGGACAGCATGCAGCGCCAGGTGTGGCTGGCGGTGAATGCGCAGGTGCGCCACCCCGAGGCGGTGCAGATGATCGTCGAGTTGATCGTCGGTACGTTCGAGGGGCGGCGGGAGTGGTTTGATTAGTGGAAACAGCTTTGCAAATCGAGCCGTTCACTGCTCTGGGAGGCTGGGCGGGCTGCCGCCACCGTTAAGGCGGCGACGGCCGTGCGCACCCCTCACTCGGGTGTGAAGGTTTTCCACTCGTTTACCGCTGGCTCCACTTCACTTCGAGAATCGCGCATCAGCCAGTACCTGCCTTCTGTGACTTCAAAGAAAGGGACGTTACCCATGGGAGCCTCTACGGTCAGGCCAGTGGCATTGGCCAGCTTCTGGGGGAAGGCCGTCTGGGCAGCCTTATCGACGAGCAATCTAAGTGAGGTGGATTTTGTTTTGTCGCGCACCGGGGCGATCAGTGTGGCAAGGCTTTCCGGCGTCTGAGAGGTGGCTTCATTCAAGGACCCTTCAAATGTGTCTAGGGTGACTTCACTCCCCACGATATTTAATCGGTTATTTGGATTTTTGCCCGATCCATCAATGAAAAATTCAAATTGTTTATTTTCAGACGGGATCATCAGAATACTCTGGGCCTTCTGTTCGGGCGCTGATAGTTTTTCAAAGTCTCGGAAGTCATCGTAGCTGCGTATCGTCGCATCTTGTCGCGTGGGGATGAAGCTGGGATCGCTGGGGGATAGTTTGACTTTTGGTGGCCCGAAACGAGAAGGTTTGTAATTTGTCTCGACTGTCGCAACCACGGGTTTTTCAGTGGTTCCGATATTTATCTGTATCGGCTTGCCGTGTGGCTTGCTCGCCGTGGCGCTGGCGTAGTCTTGGACATATTTTTGTTGCATCGTAAGGCCTGCGAGTGTGTCGACTTCATCTTTAGATAGTGCAGGAAACTCTTTTGTAAAGTCAGTTACAAAATCATTGAATACGTCTCGGGGGTGAGTGCCCAGTGCAAAGCCTGAGTACACTTTTCCTTCAAAGCCTTTGAACGGTACGCCTGTAACTTCATGTAGATCGGTAGCGAGAGCTTTATCACCTCCATTTGCGGAGTAGCAGGTGAGGATACGCGCTTCTTTATAGTCTTTAATGTCGATGCCTCGGCTCAAGAGCTCAAAATATATGTCGCTGGCTGATAGTTTTCTTCCACCTTCGCCCATTAGTTTTGTCGGTTCGCCCGGTTCTGGCTCATATCCATGCCCGATAATATTTATGCGTTTTTCACCGTTGTAGACATCTTCAAAAGTTTGAACGCCACCATCGATGGCCTTGACGTTTTCGATGCGCCCTCCCAACGCCACGATATTGTTCGTTATTGGCGATCGCGCAACTTCGGGCAACATGCCGACGGTATTGCTTGAGTTTGAATGTGCCGCAGATGCTGAGCCTGGAGAGCGTGTACGTAAGTGAAGTACCAGTATTGCGAGGTTGGTCAACAGATCGGTAACGGCGGCTTCCTTGTGGCCGTCCTTTTCATTGGCCAGGGTTTCGATATCGCCAAGGATTCCCTGAGTCTGCAACGCCAGGCCGATGACGGCTGCGGGGCCGCGAAGGGCGGGCAAGACGGCGTTGAGGACGAGAAACCCACCTTCTTTCAGGGTTGCCCAGCGACTTTCCGCGTTTGACACCGTTTGCTGTTCGGCCAGCGTTGTCACGGTCTTGGCGTTAGCCTCGTACAGGTGGCTCATCAGTTGCCCGGCTTGCAGTTTTGCCCCTATGTCATCAATCCCGGCGCCGGTGGTGGCGAGTGTGGGGGCCGCCGGTGTGCTCGGTATAGTGAAGTCATCAATAAACACTCTGTTACGGTGCAGGTGAGGTTCGCTGAAACCACCGTGGGCATAGACTGTGCGGGTCGTTTCATCGGGCATCCAGGCCAGAATATCGTTTTGTAACTTTCCGGGTTTCTGGATGGCCTCCATCAATGCCTTGCGAGAAGGAAACTGCATCAGTGGAGCATCGGCCATCAGCGGGCGATAGAGAACATGCGGACCGACGGTGCTGTCCTTGGGTTCGATCAGGTACATGTTCTCGACGATGTCAGGCGATGCGCCAGGTTCGGGCACGAATGCCAATGGGCGCATCGTGATTTCATTGCCATTGACGGACTTGGTACCGGGAGTGGGGTCAAGTACCGCTTGAAGGTAACGAAACCCCATGGCGTTATCGAAACCAGACGCGCCTTTGGCGGTCAACTCCAGCGCCTTCATCTTTAGTTCAATCGGTACTTGTTGCACAAAACGTAGCTGACGTTCTGCTTTTTTTGCAGGGTCATCCAGCAACTCGCGTTTAAGCAAGTCTGGGTAGTTCTTTCCGACGTTGACTTTTTCAATCAACGCTTTGAGGGCGCCTTCTTTGCCCAGCGCCGGTATCAGCGTTCCCGTTGGTTTGTGGCGGACCTCTATGCTACCGCCAGGTAATCCAGCAAGGTTCTGGATGAACGCGTCGCTCAGGGCCATTTTAGTGGTCTGGATGGCTCCGAATCCGAACCCGGCCCCCGTGCCGCCATACGGCGTGTGAAACAGCACTTCTACATCATTGATGTCATAAGGGACGGGGGGCGGTGACAGCGCATTCAGTTGGTTCTGGGTATACGTGCGGATATCCGGGATACCGCTGTTATAGGTGTGTTCGTTGTTGCGATGCATGTAGCCCGCCAGTTCCATGGTGAGCTCATGCAGGATGAAGCGGTTGGCATCGGAGGTATTTTTTATCCAGTCGGACATCTTGTTCTGGGGCTGCCCAGGAGGCTGCGAGTCGAGCAGTGTGGAGTCGGTGGTGACTGCATCCGCTGCTTTGCTGTTGATAATAATGCTTGCTTGGATGTAGAACGCATTCACGTCCAATTGGGTGAGGGCGGTGCTGAACGTTGTGGTCGGCTGTTGTGTTTTCAGGTTTTGGTCCCAGGCCTGTTTGACTGCGGCCAACGAGGCATAGGGGGTTACCTTGCCGCTTGGCTCGCACACCAGCACGATCGTACGTCCCGCCACCTTACGTTCCATGACCAGGTTGGGGGTTAGATATTGCGGGGTATCGGGACGACTACTGTCAGTGCTGGAGAACCTATACACGATCACTTCGGAGCCGTCAGCCAATTTGGGACGTGTCGATCCTTGGGGATACCTTACCGCCATGTCGAGGGTTTCGCGTTGCAAGTCATCCAGCCCAGGGTGTTTCAGGCTGGCCAGGCGCAGGTTGCTACGTATCAGTTCACTGAGCATCAACCGACGATCTCCGGCGAAAATGGGCGTGACACTCACCGCCGTGTCGGCGCCTAAACCAGGGGCCGGTTCGTTGAAAGGTGGCTTGCCCCAATAATCGAGTTTGGCTGTCTGAAGCGCTTCGTTCAGCTTGCCGGGCAACTGGCTGATCGCCTGTTGGAGCGCTGATTTATCGATGTCAAGCGCGGTGCCCGCAGGATCGCCTGTACGTGCCTGCACGTCCGCACGAGTGTCGACAAACTTGCCGTCACTGCTGAACACGGGAGCGTCAGCGCCGGCGATGTGGTTAATCGCCAGTTCCATCAGGGGTATTTCCAGGTATTGACCGGGATTTGCCGGGTTGGGGACGGCGAAGGCCAACTGCTGGACATCCACATTCAATGAGGGGGATGCCTTATTGATGGCGTCCTTGAGCAATCCGGCTACCACTGCTTGCATGTTCGGTTCCCCTTCAAACAGACGCTGGCCGATGGTGTTCACGGGCCCAACGGTCGGCGGGGCGGGCGGCGTGGGTATGGCCGCATCGACCAGGTTGCGTCTGAACGGCGGTGTGGGAGTGGCGAAGCTGGGAACTGGGAGTCCTTCCCTGCGCGCCACGCGCTGTTTGGCTGCCTGTTGGCGTTCGCGAACCACAAGGGAGGCGGCGTCGTTCGGAGGATTGTCTTTGAGCAGGGCGGGGAAACCGTCGCGAATGAGCCCCGCGTTTTGTTCGGCCCACTGCGGTGAGCCGTAATGTTCGCGTACGCCGTAAAATTCCATAATGCCCGCTATCGGGTAGAGATAGTCTCCGTAGTTGTAGTTCGGCAAGGCCATCGGCCCGCTACCTCCTATCTCGCGGGCCACTTTCAAGATGGCAGGTTGAAGGGCTGCCCACTGTTTATGTTCAGCGGGAAGTGTGAGCCATTTGATGCGTCCGTCTGAGTCTGGCCCCCAGGCAGACAGACGCCCATCCGAATGGATCACTACACTTTCGATATCCAGGTTGTGTGCTTGCATGAAGCGCTTGAACGCGTCGCTGGAGAGCGCCTCTTTATAGGCTTGTGCTGCCTGTACATAGGACGAATCTTCAGGGGTACCGATGAGGACCCCCTTGGTCGCGTCGGCGCGGGGGTTCATGGCTTTGATTGTCACCAGCCTGCTGAGCATGCGCGCCAGTTCCCGGTCGGCTTCCTCGACACGTTCCGAAGGTGTCGGTGTGCGGTTTGCGTCAGCTACCCCCCTGGTGTGGTTATAGGTTGCCATGGCGATGGCGTTCTCTACTTCGGCTTGTGCCGTCCTGACGCGCGTGGCTTGCGGCGTAAGTGGGCCGTTTAAGGGCATCAGGGTTTTGAATTTATTGTTGTACTGCAAGTCGCGTATCGCACTGGGCAGGTCGTTTGGAAAGTTCGAGAAGGCTTCGCCATAGAAGTTGCTCACCACGTCAATGGGCGCGTTGCGTGCGCCGGTGTACCGAAACGATTCAAGTCGACCGGCGGCTACTTCTTTTGCCGCCGCTGCAACACCTGCGCTGGCTTCTTTCCAGCCGGGCGTATGGCTCGAGAAGAGTTGAATTTTGCCATTGATACTGCATTCCATATCATCCGCGTGGGGGAACCATCTGATCGTGGAAATATCGATGTTATTTTCCTTGGCATAGCGTGCAAACGGCTCTTGAGTGAGTGCTTGAGCGAAGAGTGCCCACGCCTGGCCGAAGGTGGAAAATGGTGGAATGTCAGTGATCGTTGGAAGTTGACCACCGTTTTTTATCACGGACTTTTTGCGACTTTCCAGCAACATCAATGCGGCGCAATACTGGCTTGCCATTTCACTGTCGCTTTTCTCCACAAGGTGTTTGCTTTGTTTCTGGATGCGTTGAAAACGTGCATCCGTTGGGGAGGGCTGCGGATTCACAGGCCACTGTGTGACAGTTTGAGTAAGTGATCGTTTGGCTCTTGGATGTTCTGACGCGCCATTGTTCTGACCGGCCTCCTGTGAGACCGGGTGCGGCTGTACGACAATCGCCTGGGGCGTGATAATCATGAGGTTTTCTCGTAATGGGCAGGGAAATAACGACACCGTAATTGCACTTTGCTGCGTCCGACGTATGACGCGTGGCTTGTAGGGAGTGGTATGGTTAAACTCGGCGGTTCCGCACGTGTGTATCAGGTTTATACGAGGCGCTATCCCGATGCAGAGTGAGCAGTGATGCAGGCCTCCCGCTTGAGCCTCATTTGCCATGCCGCCACACCCGCTCAAAAGTACGGGCGTTTTCCCGATAACGAGTCCGTGGTCATGGATTGGCAAGCGGCGGCGCTGTCCCTGGCCGGGCGCTATAAGAAGAAAACGCGTCTGCTGTGCGCGCCCGAGGCACGCGCCTGGCAAACGGCAGGGTTGTTCGGCAGTCAGGCGGTGATTGAAGAGGCCTTGCGCGATGGCGACTTTGGCGACTGGAAGGGCCAGGCCATCAGTCAGTTACGCAGCGATGCGTTGATGGACTGGATGACCCACAGCACCCGTGCGCCCCACGGTGGCGAGTCGGTCGAGCAGATTTGCGCGCGGGTCGCGGCGTGGATGAAAACGCTTGAGGCGCAACCCGGGCACGTGGTGGCCATTACCCATCCCTTTGTGATCCGCGCGGCGATGTTGCACGTCATGCAGTTTCCGGTGTCGATGTTCTATCGGATCGATGTCGAGCCCCTGTCCGCTACCGAACTGCGTTTCAACACGGTGTGGCGCCTGCGCCTGGAAACTCACGCCTGAGTGCGTGAACATGGCAAAATCCACGCCCCGCAATGAGAGCAACCCATGAAACGCATCCTGATCATCGGCATTGGCGCCGGCAACCCTGACTACATCACGATGCAGGCCGTGAAAGCGCTGAACCGCACCGACGTGTTTTTCCTGATGGACAAGGGCCAGAGCAAGGACAAGTTGATCGACCTTCGCCGCGAGATCTGCGAGACCTACATCACCGAACCTGGCTACCGCTTTGTCGAGGCCGAGTGCCCCGAGCGCGTACGTGGCGAGATCGACTACACGACTGCTGTGCAGGACCTCAACCGCGACAAGCAGGCAACTTTCGAGCGCATGATCAACGAGGAAATGGCCGACGGTGAAGTCGGTGCGTTCCTGGCCTGGGGCGACCCGGCGCTGTACGACAGCACTATCCGCATCTTGCAGGCGATCCTGGCCAGTGGCCGCTGCGCCTTTGAATTCGAAGTGATCCCCGGTATCACCAGCGTGCAGGCCCTGGCGGCCCAGCATAAGGTGGCGTTGAACCGTATCGGCAAGTCCATCGAGATCACCACCGGGCGTCGATTGGCGGCGGGGCAGGCCAGCGATGCCGATACCCTGGTGGTCATGCTCGATGCGGAAGATTCCTACCGTACGGTGGCCGATCAGGACCTGGATATTTACTGGGGTGCTTACCTGGGCACGCCAGACGAGATCCTGATCAGCGGCAAAGTCAGTGAAGTGGCTGAAGAGATCGAACGGGTGCGCAAGGCGGCGCGCCTGGAGAATGGCTGGATCATGGACACTTACTTGTTGCGCAAACCCTGAGGTAACGTCCCATGCTCAAACTGCTTGCCCTCGCACTGACCCTGGTGGCCGGCGTTGCCCACGCTGATTCCGAGCTGCACACCGATTTGCCGCTGGCGTACCTGGAACAGACCCAGGGCGATGCGCGCAACGAGCCGCTGGTGATTTTCCTGCACGGGTTCGGTAGCAATGAGGAAGATCTGTTTGGCATCAAGGACGCGCTGCCGTCCACCTGGACCTACCTGTCGGCCCGTGCGCCGACGCCGGTGCAGCCGAATGGCTTTCGCTGGTTTACCAAGGCGCCGGGTGACGGTGACTACGATGGTGTGACCGCTGATTTGCAGAGCAGCGCCAAGCTGATCAAGGACTTTGTCGGCAAAGCCACCGCCAAGTATCACACCCGGCCTGACCGGGTGTTCCTGGTGGGGTTCAGCCAGGGCGCGATCATGTCGTATGAGGTGGCCTTGCGCGACCCGCAGCTGGTGCGCGGCATTGCGGCATTGAGTGGCAGCGTGCTGCCGGTGCTCAAGGCTGAGCTGAAGCCGGATGAGCGCTTGAACAAATTGGCGATCTTTATCGGCCACGGCACCCTGGACCAGGCACTGCCGTATGCGTCGGCGACGCGGGCGAATGAGGTGTTGGTGGAGCTTGGGTTGAAGCCGGAGTTTCATGGCTATCCGGGGATGAACCACACGGTCAGTGAGGTGGAAGTGCAGGACTTGAAAGCGTGGCTGGAAACAAATTTGAAGTGAGCGCGCTGAATGAAGGTGGGAGGGGGCTTGCCCTAATGCCAGTCAGTTAAGGCTTTTTGTAGGAGCGAGCTTGCTCGCGAAAAACTCACAGGCGCCGCGTTCATTCAGGAAGCACGCGTTATCGTTGACGTTTTTCGCGAGCAAGCTCGCTCCTACAGGAGGCGATGTACGCTTAACTGACTGGCATTAGGGCAAGCCCCCTCCCACATTTGATGGGCGTTGTCAGGACTCTTTGTTATTTGCCGCCGGTAATCTGCTTCACCAGCTCTGCATGCCCCTTCGTATCATCGGCCCGCGAGATCGCCTGGATTACCAGCAAGTGGTTGCCGGAGCCGCCGAGAAACGTGGAGTTCAAGGTCTTGCCACCGCCCTGGGTGGCGGTGCTGTCAACCTGGCGCAGGCCGAGGCCCTTGAAGGTCAGTTTCTTCTCGCTCAGCTTCTTGAAGTCGGGCAGGGCAGCGCTCTGGTCCTTGACGAAGCCGGCCACGGCGCCATCGAGGAACTGCGGGTCGTTGTCCTTGATGCTCACCCCGTCGTTACGCACGGTTTCGGCGACGATCACCACGCTTTTCGTGGTCTGGTTGGCGTACATCGTGCCTTGGGTATCAGCGGTGCCGTCCTCGGCCTTGCCGGCCGGGAGGGTGTCGGCGGCGTAAGCCTTGGGCAGATTGAAGTTGAACTTACCGCCCAAGGTGGAAATGGTTTGCGTGGCCGGCTTGGCGGCGGCGAAGACGCTGCCGGCGGTCAGCGCGAGGGCCAGCAGGATAGCGGTCTTGGTGAACGTGGCCATGAAGCGCTCCAGGGGTGAACGAGATTGCGGCACATTCTGTCAGAAAATTCGCAATATCGTTCGCCCTTAGCCTCACACCTTGTCGGACTCTTCCTCAAGCCGATCCATCTCAAACAGTCGCGCCAGTTCCGCCCGGGCTTCCTGGGCGGTTTGCATCACCTTGGCCGCATCGTCGTACACCGCGTGCTGGGCGGCGAGCACTTGCAGGTCGTGGTGCTTGAAGCGGGTGATGCGGGCATCGGCCTGGGCCTGGGTCAACCCAAGGCCCACCAGGGTGCGACGGCTCATTTCCAGGCTGGAGTAGAAGGTCTCGCGAACCGGCGAGGCGTCGAGGTCCACCAGGCGGTGCACGTGCTGGCGGTTACGCGCACGGGCGATGATCTGCATGTGCGGGTAGAGGTTGCGCACCAGTTCGGCGGTCTTGATGTTGATCTCCGGGTCGTCCATGGCGATCACGAAGAACTCGGCCTGGTCGACCTTGGCGGCGTGCAGGATCTCCGGACGTTGCGGATCACCGTAGAACACCGGCATGCCGCCGAAACTGCGGGTCAGCTCGATGGTTTCCACCGAGGTGTCGAGGGCGATGAAGGAGATGTTCTGCGCGCGCAGGATCCGCGCGACGATCTGGCCCATACGGCCCATGCCGGCGATCACCACGCGCGGCGCATCGCTTTCGATGGTGCGGTATTCCTCCGGTACTTCCACCGGCTTGACCTTGGGCTTGAACAGCTTGGGGCAGACCAGCAGCAACAGCGGGGTGACGGCCATGGACAGGGTGATGGTCAGCACTAGCACGTCGTAGAGGTGCGGTTCGAACAGGCCCTGGTCGCGGCCGATCTTGAACACCACAAAGGCGAACTCACCGCCCGCCGCCAGCACCACACCCAGGCGCAGGGCGCTTTCGCGGTTGAGATCACCTACCATGCGGCCCACGGCGTACAGCAGCGGCAGCTTCAAACCGATCAACAGCAGGGTCAGGCCGATCACCACCAGCGGTGAGCTGAGCAGCAGGCTGAGGTTGGCGCCCATGCCCACGCTGATAAAGAACAGCCCCAGCAGCAGGCCCTTGAACGGCTCGATCTGGGATTCCAGTTCGTGGCGGTACTCCGAGTCCGCCAGCAGCAGGCCGGCGAGGAAGGCGCCGAGGGCCATGGACACACCCACCAGTTCCATCAGCCAGGCGGTGCCGATCACCACCAACAGGGCGGTGGCGGTGGACACTTCGCGCAGGCCGGTCTTGGCGACGATGCGAAACACCGGCCGCAGAAGGTAGCGGCCGCCGATGATCACCACGGCAATACTGCCGAGGATCTGCAGGACGTGTTGCAGGCCCTGGGCTTCGGTGGTCGGATGATCGCTGCCGGCCAGCAGCGGCACCATGGCAATCAACGGGATCGCGGCGATGTCCTGGAACAGCAGGATCGCAAACGCCAGGCGCCCGTGGGGCTGGTTCAGCTCCTTGCGCTCGGCCAGGCTTTGCAGGCCGAACGCGGTGGACGACAGCGCCAGGCCAAGGCCGAGCACGATTGCGCTGTTCCACGACTGGCCAAACAGCCACAACGCCACCGCTCCCATGACCAGGCCGGTGAGCAGCACCTGGGCCAGGCCGACGCCAAATACCGCTTTGCGCATCACCCATAAACGCTTGGGCGACAGCTCCAGGCCGATGATAAACAGCAGCAACACCACGCCCAGTTCGGAGAACTGCGCGACGCTTTGCGGGTTGCCAATCAGGCCCAACACCGACGGACCGATGATCACGCCGGCAAACAGATAGCCCAGCACCGCGCCCAATTGCAGGCGCTTGGCCAGGGGCACGGTCAGCACGGCGGCGAGCAGGAACACCACGGCTGCTTGTAACAGATTGCCTTCATGGGGCATTGCGAACTCCAGGATCTTTAAAACCAATCGACAGGAGGGTATTAGAGCGCTTTTTACCTTTCGAAAATTGTGTTTTTGCTGCGTTTGAGGGGACAACACGCCAGTGTGTGTCTGGCGGCGGGCGGTTCACACCGGCTTGCGGTATAAACCCACGGCCAGGCCGGCGATGATGATCGCAATCGAGATCAGGTCTGGCGAGGGAACGCGCTCGCCAATCAGCAGCATCGAACTGCTGATCCCGAACACCGGAATCAACAACGACAGTGGCGCCACCGTGGACACCGGGTACAGCTTGAGCAGCGAGTTCCAGCCCCAGTAGGCAAAGTGCGTCGCCAGGTACACCTGAAACAGAATGGACAGGATCGCAATGATGTCGAGGCTGGATTGCAAGCCTTCGAACGGCGCGCTGCCATGCATCAGCCAAGCCATGAGAAATAACGGGATCGGCGGAAACAGGCTGGCCCACACCATGAACGAGAAGACCTCAGTGACCCCCGACTTCTTGATGATGACGTTACCCACGCTCCAGGCCAGCGCACTGAGTACGATCAACATCACACCCAGCATTGCGTGGCTGCCTTCTCGGGTGGAGATGATAGCTGCCAGGCCGATCAGGGCCATAAATGCACCCGCCATTTGCGTCCCGCGGAGTGTTTCCCTGAACAACACGCAACCCCAGCCCATGGTGAAAAATACGCTGAGTTGAATGATCAATGACGCGATGCCGGGGCTCACACCCCTCTCGATGCCATAGTTGATCACGCCCCACATGCCCAGCCCGAAGATGACGCCGTAGGCGGCCACGTAGCTGAATTTGACGGCGGGGCGCTTGATGAAGAACACCAGCGGCAGGGCGGCGAGGGAAAAGCGGATGCCCGTGAGGACAAAAGGGTCGACCGAGCGCAGGCCGAGTTTGGTGATGGGGAAATTCACCCCCCATACCAGGGTGACGAGCACGGCTAGCGCCAGGTGTTTTTTCAGCATGGAATGTTCCCTTGGTCATGACGCTTTTTCGAGGGCGTTGATGTTAGGGGAGTGGCGGGTTGGCCCGCTTGCTATGCAAGGCCATCTTTTGACAGAATCGGGCCATGATTCCGACCTTTGATTCCGCCAGCCCAGAAGCCGTGGTAACGCTGCGCGAATACCCTTGCGGCACCGTCTTTGAGCGGCACACGCACTCACGTGGGCAGTTCGCCTATGCCTCCACCGGCGCGCTGAAAATGTTCACCGATCTCGGCAACTGGGTGGTACCGCCGCAACGGGCGATCTGGGTGCCGGGTGGTGTGCCCCATGAAATGCATATGCGCGGGGATGTGGTGATGCTCAATACCTACCTGGACACCGATGCCGCTAAGCGAGCGCGGTTGCAGGACCGCTGCCAGGTGTTTGAAGTGTCGCCCCTGCTCAGGCATTTACTGGAGGCGGCGCTGGCTATCGACTCCTCGGCATTACCCAGCGTGAGGCATCACTGCGTGCTGACGCTGTTGATTGATGAAATCGGAGCCATGCCCGAGCTGCCACTCAGCGCGCCATTGCCGTGCGAGCCGCGGCTGGCGCGAGCGTGTCAGCGCTTCCTGGATGCGCCCACGCAGAAAATCACCCTCGACGAGATGGCTGATTGGTCGAACATGAGTCGGCGCACCTTCACCCGCCATTTCTACGAGGGCACGGGGATGACGTTCGTGTCCTGGCGCCAGCAGGTGTGCCTATTGGAAGCCACCGCACGGCTAAGCCATGGCACGTCCATCACCGATGTCGCCTTCGAATTGGGGTTCAGCAGTTCCAGTGCATTCACCTCCGTGTTCCGGCGCAACCTGGGGGATTCGCCGGCGCGCTACCTGGCCAAATCAAAGGCTGCGGCGCAGTTCTGAGCCTTCGCGACCGCCACGCCGGTCAGGATTGACCGTTCTACAGGCCTCCCTTTGTTATTATCGCCGTCCCTCGTTACCAGGAGTCACCGGCCCATGCAGCACCAGTGGGATGAAATGCACCGCACCCGCAAGCCCACGTTCGTATTGTGCGGCGAGCCTCAGGGCGATGTGCTCAATCTCTATGTTCACGGTTACTCGGCGTTCTTTAACCGGCAACAGCTGGGCAATTTCAAGCAACAGCTGGCGGGTATCGAGGGTTCGACCAACCTGATGCTGTTCTGGCCGGCGGGGCATTTTCTGGAAAACCTGTTTGCGCCCTTCAAGGAGGTGATCGCCGCGATGCTGGGTGGTGGCAGCATCGGTGCCGCGACCGTCGGCGTGGGCAAGGCGATTGCCTATTTTCTCGACCACTACAAAAGCGTCGAGGCGCGGGTGGAGGAAGTGGCCAGGAGCTTACTGCCGGAGCTGGCCAGCTACCTGCATGGCGAGGCGCTGCAGGTGCGGCGTATCAACCTGATCGGGCATTCCCTGGGGGCGCGGATTCTGGTCAAGAGCCTGCTTGCCAGCCCGGATACCGCACGGGAACTGCCGTTGGACAACCTGCTGTTGATGGGCGGAGCGATCTGTACGTCCAGCCCTTGGGATGAGGTGTGTGCGCCGCTCAAGGGGCGGGTGATCAATTGCCACTCCAGCAAGGACTGGGCCCTGGCCATGAAGCCGGACACCGAGCGGTGCATCGGCCGGTATGCGATCCCGGTGACGCCGGCACTCAAGGCCAAGGTTACCAATGTGCACCTGGCTACCTTTGATCATGCCGCGTACTGGCCGCAGTTGCAGACCGTGGTGCAGTACACCGACCTCTTGCATGAGCGGCGCGGCGTGATCCGCGCCGACCAGCGCAGCAGCGAGGTACGCTTTGCCGAAGAGGACACCGACTTGCTTGCGGCCCTGGTGCAGGCGCGGCCGGAGGAGCTGGCGTTCCTGGCCGAATTGATGGCGCAAAAGCGCAGTGCGTCGATTGACGCCACGGTACGCGAGCCGCTCAAGCTGGCCATCGAGTTGCAGCGCATGGGCGGCGACAGCTTTATGAACCTGGCCCGTGGCCATGGCGTGAACTATCGGCAGATTGCCGAAGAGGTGGCGCAGCGACTGGGAATCAAGTTTGCCGAGCCCGTTGAAACGATGGCACTGGCTGACCTCGAAGCCCAGGTCGCGGAAAAACTGCTCGAGCAGTACAAGGACAAACTCAGCCACGCCGACCGCCAGGTATTCGACGCTGAACTCAAGGCGGCGGCGCAAAAGGAGCTGGGTCTGTTCAGCCGTTTCGATGTCGGCCGAACAGCCACTACGGCGTTGAGCGGCACGGCGCTGGCCGGGTTGACCGGGTTTATCCTGCGTCGTGGTGCGGCCTCCGCGATCCCGGTGGTCGGCCAGGCGTTGGCGGCGGCGATGTTGCTGGTGAGCGGTGTACGGGCGTTTTCCGGCCCGGCGTACTCGATCACCACCCTGGCCGTGCTGGTGATCGGGGTGATTCGCCAGCGCATGGAGCGTGAAGCCTTGAACCAGGAGATGGACCTGGTGGTACAGGTCGTGGAGGCGTTTGACCTGCCTCGGGAGACGGTGATGCGCACGGTTGCGTCCGACTGATAAGCTGAGCCCCTGTCGAGTATGTTTGCCTGGGATACCGCGTGAAATTCAGCCTGCCGAAAATCGCTACCGCTCCATTCTGCCCGCCGGAAGTGGCCGGCTCCGTTGCCGTTGACCCCAAGGCGTCCTTCTTCAAGCGCATCCTGATGTTCGCCGGCCCCGGCCTGCTGATCTCCATCGGCTACATGGACCCAGGCAACTGGGCCACGGCCATCGAAGCCGGGTCGCGCTACGGCTACAGCCTGTTGTTCGTGGTATTGCTCGCCAGCCTGGCGGGGATGGCGGTGCAGTGCCTGTGCTCGCGGTTGGGTATCGCTACCGGCAAGGACTTGGCGCAACTGTGCCGTGAGCGCTACAGCAAACGCTCCGCACGCACCCAGTGGGTGCTGGCGGAAATCTCCATCATCGCCACCGACCTCGCCGAAGTACTCGGCTGCGCCCTGGCGTTTCACCTGCTGCTGGGCGTTTCCCTGACCACCGGTATTGTCATCACCGCCTTCGATACGCTGTTGGTCCTGGCCCTGCAAAACCGTGGTTTTCGCCGCCTGGAGGCGATCATGCTGGCGCTGGTGGCGACCATCGGCGTGTGTTTCTTCATTGAGCTGGTGCTGATCAAACCGTATTGGCCGGATGTGTTCAGTGGCTTCACCCCATCCCTGTCGGCCATCAGCGATGCCGCGCCGTTGTACCTGGCCATCGGTATTCTCGGCGCCACGGTGATGCCCCATAACCTCTACCTGCACAGCTCGATCGTGCAAACCCGCCTGATCGGCAAAGACCTCGCCAGCAAACAGGACGCGGTCAAGCTGGCCCGGATCGACACCATTGGCTCCCTGGCCCTGGCACTGCTGGTCAACGCCGCGATCCTGATACTCGCCGCCTCCGCCTTCTACAAGACGGGGCACACTGAGGTGGTGGAGATCCAGGACGCCTACCGCTTGCTCGACCCGCTGGTGGGCGGCGCCTTTGCCAGCATCCTGTTCGGCATCGCCTTGCTGGCGTCCGGGCAAAGCTCGACCTTTACCGGCACCATCGCCGGGCAAGTGATCATGGAGGGCTACCTCAACCTGCGCATTCCCTGCTGGCAACGCCGCCTGATCACCCGTGGGCTGGCGCTGATCCCGGCGTTTCTCGGGGTGTGGTTGATGGGCGACCAGGCCATTGGCAAGCTGCTGATCCTCAGCCAGGTGGTGCTCAGCCTGCAGTTGCCGTTTGCGTTGTACCCGTTGATCCGCATGACCGGCGACAAGCAGCTGATGGGGCCGTTCGTCAATCGCCTGCACACTCGGGTGTTGGCGTGGTTTCTGTTTGCGCTGATCAGTGGCGCCAATGCGTGGTTGATTGGGCAGTGGGTGTTCTGAGTTCCAGGCCGTGGGTGCGGGCTATACCAGGATTGCCAAGGATGTGTACTGGGCAATCTGCGTGTCGGCGGTCAATAGTCTCATCGGTTCACTGATGGCTGTCGCTACGATAAGCCGATCAAAAGGGTCTTTGTGATGAGGCTCAAGATCCTTGACGGCAATCGCGTGTTCCGAGGTGATGGGCAGTTCGACGAAACCGCTTTCAAGGCAGTATTCCCGGATTTCGTCCAGGTCTGCATCGAGTTTTCCAAGGCCGACCTTGATCGCCATTTCCCAGAAGGTTGCCGCGCTGACGTAGATCTCTGCGGCATTCTCGATCAGTCGTCGGGCTTTGCTGGATAGCTTCGGGTCGTCAGTCAGTGCCCAGAGCAGAACATGGGTATCCAGCAGCACCCTCATGGATGGCTGCCCTCAAACGCATCCAGCAGATCGGCTGGCAGGGGCGCATCAAAGTCCTCGGGGACAACGAGCTTTCCTTTCATCGCGCCAATTCGCTGACCTTTGGATTTCCCCACGGGGACGAGTTGCGCCATCGCACGTCCATGCTTGGCAATGGTGATAATTTTGCCGGCGGCGGCGTCATCCACCAGTTTTGACAGGTTATTCTTTGCTTCGCCCAAGGGTACGGTAATCATGAGGTGCTCCGCGTATTTTGGCCAAATATAGCCAAAACTGGGTGAGCTATCCAAGACGAGCCGACCGCTGGTTGCCGCCACACGTTCAGCGCGCGACGGCTTTGGGTACATGAAAACCATGGCATCTCTCCAAAAAGACATCGCCAAAGTCTGCCCCAATGCACCCGGTCCAAAATAGAGTGGCCCGTTAAATCAGACCGAGCCTACTTTTACTACTCGGAAAATTCCTCAACCGCTCATCGATCCCAATACGGCACCGTCCCAAAACACTCCACAAAATAATCGATCACCGTGCGCACCTTCAGGGACAGTCGTCGGCTCCCCGGCCACAGCGCAGCGATCTGCTGCGGCTCCAGCGTGGTCGCCACTTCATATTCCGTCAGTACCGCTTGCAGGGTGCCAGCACGCAGGCCTTCGCCGATCAGCCAGGACGGAAACACCACCAGGCCCAGGCCTTGTTCGGCGGCGTGGGTGAGGGTGTCGGCGTGGTTGCCGGTGATCGGGCCCTTGACGCTGTAGGGTGTCCAGTCGCCCTGGCCTTTGCGGAAGAACCAGCGTTGCTGGCCGGTGATGCCCTTGTAGGCCAGGCACTGGTGATGGAGCAGTTCCTCGGGGTGCTGGGGCGTGCCCTGGCGGGCCAGGTAGGCGGGGCTGGCGGCGAGGCGAAAGCGCTGGGGGGCGAAGATGCGTGCCTGCATGCTGGAGTCGTTGAGCACGCCGATACGGAACAGCAGGTCGGTGCCGTCTTGCAGCGGGTCGACGAAGGTGTCGGTTTGCTGGATGTCCAGTTGCAGCTTCGGGTAGCGCCGGCATAACTCGCCCAGCCACGGTGACAGGTGACGCTGGCCGAACACCATCGGCGCGTTGATGCGCACCAGGCCGCTGGGTTCGCTTTCCTGTTCCTGCAGGGCCTGGCCGGCGGCTTCCAGCTGTTCGAGCATCAAGCGCGCGTGTCGCCCCAGCAGGCGCCCGGCTTCGGTGGGGCTCACCGCGCGGGTGTGGCGGTAGAGCAACTGCTGGCCGAGGGCCTGTTCCATCAGTTGGATCTGCCGGGAGATGGAGGAGGGCGCCAGGCCTTCGCGGCGAGCCACTTCGGAAAAGCTGCCGTGATCCAGCACCGCGACGAACAGGCGCAGCGCCTTGAAACTCAATTCATTCAAGCCCTGCATCAGGCCTCCGGGTTGTGCGTAGTGCGCAAAGGTGTTGTCGGCATACTCCCATTTATCGCACAGGCAGGCCACCGGATAATGCGCGCCATGTTTCCTTTATTGACGCGCAGGTGATGTATGCAGGCCAGTTCTATCGAGGGTGTGGCGCAAGCCAGGCCAAAAAACAGCCTTTTACGGTTGCTGTTGTTGCCGCTGGTGATCCTGGCGGGCATGGGCCTGTCGGTGGAGGCCGGGTTGCTCGGGCCATTGGGCGTCCAGGTGGGGCATTTATGGGCAACCTTGAGCATCTTCGGCGTCGGCTCGGCGATTCTGTTTTTGCTGCTGCTGTTCAGCGGCCCGCAGAAGGGCCCGGCGTTGTCCGAGTTGCCGCGCTGGCAACTGATCGGTGGGTTCCTGGGGCCGATGTATGTGGTGGTGCTGACCCTGGCCACGCCGCACATCGGTATTGCCATGACCATGATCGCGATTTTGTCCGGCCAGGTGGGCAAGAGCGTGCTGATCGACCATTTCGGCTGGTTCGGCACCGCACGCAAACGGGTCAATGGCGAGCGCTGGATAGCCCTGGCGTTGATTGTGGCGGCACTTGTTCTGATTGCACGAGGGTAAGGCGATGAATCTGATTCTGTTATTGGTGCTGGTGATTGCTGCCGGTGCGGTGCTGAGTGTGCAGGCGGCAATCAATGGTCGTCTCGGCCAGGCGGTGGGCGTGTTGCGCAGCAGTCTGCTGACGTTCGCAGTGGGCGCGCTCACCACCGCGCTGCTGATTTTCTTCTTCGAACCGGCCCAGGTCCTCAGCCTGCTGGACGTGCCCAAATGGCAACTGACCGGTGCATTGTTCGGCGTGGTGTACATGATGGTGATGGTCGGGGCCGTGCCGGTGGTCGGTACTGCAGTGGCAACCGTGGCCGTGATCACAGGGCAATTGGGCATGGGCATGCTGATCGATAACTTCGGTTGGCTGGGCAACCCGGCTGTCGAACTGTCGAGCAGCCGCATCCTGGCGATGGTGTGTCTGGCTCTGGCCTTGGTGTTCATGTACCGCAGCAATACGCGCACCGACTGATGGTTTGAACCATCGCCGAGGCCTGGCAGTCACTGCTTAAGGTGCCGGCAACCGCCGCACCGGACGACCATGAAGAAGGAGTCTGGCCATGCCTGATCAAACCTGTGCCTGCCCACATTGCAAGTGTGTGCTGGGCGTCGATGCGGTAATGAAGGACGGTAAGGGCTATTGCTGCCAGGGCTGCGCCGAGCACCATGCCCATGGCGAGCCTTGTGCGGCGGCGACGGGGTGCGAGTGCGCCAAGTCGGCTAAAGGCTGAATACGTTCGCAGGGAGCCTGAATAGCGGGCTCCCTGCGTATCGATTACTGGGGTTCCAGCTCCAGGCGCAGGCTGTGGTCGGACAAGCGCCGGCTGTCTTTTACCACGCCGCTGGTTCGTCGACCTTCGAGGGCCAGCACCAGGGTCTGCGCATCATGCAAATCGTCCGGCAGCGGCTGGAACACCTTCAGCACCAGCCAGCCGGGCTTATGCTGCACGCTCACCTGGCACTCGACATGCTTGGCCAATGGCCCGAACAACGTGTCCCGGGTGTAATCGATGCGCGCCTTGCCGTTGATTGAATCCATGCTCATTTCTCCTTGATCAAGCCTGGGCGCGCGCATCCGAGCGGCGCCATTGAACGTTTTTTATGCCGAATTTCTCGGCCTGTTCCTGGCTGGTTTTCTTCACCCGCTCGCGGGCGAAACGGCCGATACGGCCCACGCCGGCGTCACAGCTTGCCCAATGCCAGGCCTCCAAGGTATCCAGCTTTTCCAGACGAATAATGAATGACTTGGCTTCCTCATGAAGGGTGTAGTCGATCACAAACAGTTTTGCGTTATTCATTGGCCCCTCAACCCTGGTGGTGTAAGCAAGTGATCGCCCTCGGCGGCAAAAATTCACTCGGATTGTCCGGCGGTGGTCATTACCATGGCGGCTGACTCCCGATAGATGTGCTCCCCATGGCCCTGGCCGCACCCCCCGACCTCAGTGATCATGCCGTCCCCGTGCAACCCTTGGCGCGCACCTACCCGCGTGGCCTGTACGTGGAGCCCCATCGCCACGACTGGGGCCAATTGCTCTATGCCATGAGCGGCGTGATGTGGGTCGAGACGCCTCGTGAAGCCCTGGTGGTACCGCCCCAGCGCGCGGTCTGGCTGCCGCCGGGCGTGGAGCACGGCATCCGGGTGGTGTCGGATTTGCAGATGCGCAATATCTACTTGCGTCCGGCCTTGGCGGCGACATTGGACAGCCAGGTGCAAGTGATTGAAGTCGGTGGGCTGCTGCGTGAGTTGATCGTCACGCTGGTGGAACAGGGCGACAGCGGTGACGAGGGATATTACGCCGCCTTGGTCGGCCTGGCCCTGCTGGAGTTGCAACGGGCACGCCGCTCGCAGATCCGTATCGCCATGCCGGTGGAGGCCGATCGCCGGCTGATCAGCGCGTGCCAGGCGGTCATGGCGGCGCCGTCCCTGGAGATTCCTTTCGAGCAGCATGCGGAAGCGGCAGGTGCCAGCGTGCGCACCTTGGCGCGACTGTTCCAGCACCACCTGGGCATGGGCTTTGCCGAATGGCGCCGCCAGGTGCAATTGGCCACGGCGGTGGCCGAGCTGATCCAGGGCCAGTCGGTCAGTGCTGTCGCGCGTTCCCTGGGCTATTCGCCGAGCAGTTTCAGCGACATGTTCCGGCGTGAACTGGGGATGGCGCCTTCCCAGTACGTGAGTTGGCCGAAATCCTGAAGCCCTTGGCCGATGCTGCCGGGATGGGCTCCCTACACTAAGCCCATCAACCCAACAGGCGTCGCCCCCATGAGTTACCTGATCTCCCTTGCCATTGGCCTCTTTGTCGGCGTGATCTACGGCGCGCTGGACTTCCGTTCGCCCGCACCGCCTGCCATTGCGCTGGTGGGCCTGATGGGCATGCTGCTCGGCGAAAAACTCTGGCCCATGGGCCGGCAGTTGGTCAGCGGTTGGTTGTCCTGATTCCTTTTCTCCCTTCGATGGATACTGGCAATGAAAGCACTGCAATTTTCCACCACTGGCGACCTTGCCGCCCTGAGCTTCGTCGACGTCGCGACGCCGGTGCCGGCCGCCGATCAAGTGCTGGTACGGATCAAGGCGGCGGGCCTCAACCCCAGCGACGTGAAGAACGTACTCGGGCGTTTCCCCTACACCACCGTGCCGCGCATACCTGGCCGCGACTTCGCCGGCGTGGTGGTGCAAGGTCCGCAGGCGCTGGTGGGGCAGGAGGTCTGGGGCACCGGTCGCGACCTGGGCTTTTTCGCCGACGGTTCCCACGCCCAATACCTCACCGTGTCGGCCAAAGGCGTGGCGCACAAACCTGCCCACCTGAGTTTTGCCCAGGCCGCCAGCCTGGGTGTGCCCTACACCACGGCCTGGGATGCGCTGCAGCGCAGTGGCGTGGACAAAGGCACGTGCTTGCTGGTGATCGGCGCCAATGGGGCGGTGGGCAGCGCGGCATTAGCCTTGGGGAGGGTCCTGGGTGCGCAGGTGTTGGCAGCGGTGCGCAAGGCTGATCAGGTCGAGGTATTGCAGGGGCAAGGGTTCGACGCGATTGCGTTGGGCAAGCCCGAGGCGCTGGGCGCGCAGGTCAATGCGGTGTTCAAGGGCGGCGCCGATGTGATCTTCGACACCACCGGTTTCTGGCTGCCGGCGGCCGTGGCAGGCCTGGCGCCGTTCGGTCGCATCGCGATCATTGCCGCGCCGGTGGACGGTCACGTACAACTGCCGGCCCTGGCCCTGTATCGCAAGGGCGGCTCGGTGGTGGGGATCAATTCATTGCTCTACAACTGTGAGCAGTGCGCGGTGATGCTGGAGCAGTTCGGACGTTTTTTCGACGAAGGCTTGTTGCCGCTGCCCACCGGCCTGCGCGAGGTGGCGCTGGTCGATGGGGTGCAATGCTATGGGGAGGTGAACCAAGGCAGCGCGGACAAAATCATCTTCCTGCCTTGACACTTTTTGAGCGGCACTAGGCTTCTGGAACGCCTTTTTTCCAGGCCGACCAGTTGTTGAGGATCGCCTGTACCAGCGGGTTCCCCGTGCGGTACAGGTTTTCCAGCGCCGGTACGAACCCGCCCTGGTCGGCGTATTTGAGCAGGTTGTCGACTTCGCTGTAGCCGGGGTATGGGCGGTCGAAGTCCGAACCGGCACGTACGACGGCCAGGCGCTGGATGTCCACCAACCCCTCGCGGCTGGCGCGCAGCAAGGCTTCGTACGTGGAGTTGTCTTCCTGTTGGGTGGTGCAGTACTCGCCTTTGTTATCCGTGAGCAACTTGGTCCACACCTCGGCGCGTTCGCTCAGGCGCGTACCGGAGAACCAGGTATTGCCCGCCAGGGTGTCGCAGCGGGTGACTTGCGGCGGCTGGTTGGCGGGCGCGGCGGGGTAGTGTTTGCGCCAGGCGGCGGACTCTTTGCTTTCCGTAAGTTCGACTGTGTGCGACAGGGCGAACGCCTTGGCCTGCAGCTTGGGGTTCAGTTCAAACACTTCGGTCTTGTAGTCCAGCGGCGGCTTTTCGTTGGGCCCCTTGGTGTTGATGCCAAGGTAGCCGGTCGGCCAATCCTTGGGCGCATCCCGCGAATCCAGCTCCCACTGGGTGCCGAACTCCACCAGGTAGTGGGCCCAGGCGGCAGTGCCGATGGTGCCGTGTTTCGGGCTGATCCCGGCAATCCCGGCGATCAGGAAATAGCTCTGGCGCAGGTCGAACTTGGGCGACAACGCCAGGGCCAGGGTGGACGCGGCGGCGTTGGTCTGGCCCATGCCGGTCACCAGCAGGCACACGTCCCGGGTGTTGCAGCGGATCACCGGGTATTCGGCGGACAGGCCCGGCACGCGCACTTCCTGCTTGAGTTCCAGGCGGTCGATCCAGGTTTGCGCCTCGGGGGCGAACATGGTGATCAGCATCACCTTGGGCTTGATGGGGGCAGCAGAATCAGCCAGCACTACATGGGGCAGCAGGGCAAGGCCGACGGCCAGCGAAAGACGGGTAAATGTATTCATCTAATACTCCTTGATCAGAATTGGTAGCCCACGCCGGCGTAATAACCCCAGCCGTCGGAGCGGGCGCGGAAGTTACCCTCGCCGAAGTTCAACTCACTGCCATCTTCCCAGTTGCCGCCGTTATGAAAATAACGACCGACCAGGGTGAAGCGCAGGTGGGTGAAGGAATACAGCAGCACGTTGGTTGCCACCAGGGCGTTGGCGGTGCGCGCCGGGTTGTCCTTGTGCAGGTCCGAGCCGAAATCGTAGTTGGTGAAACCGATATAGGTCAGCGACGCACCGTTGTCGAACTTGCCGATGGGCACGATGTATTTCATCTGCGCGCGGTAGCCATCCCAGGAATACTCATTGCTGGCGCCGTAGTTTTCCCACTGGTAACGCCCGTAGAAGTTCGCCGACAAGTTGACTCGCGAATGGGTGTCGATGTCCGTACCGAGGCCGCTGTACAGGGTGTTGGCGCGGTTGGCTTTATTGCTGCCGTGGTCGTAGATCCAGTCGAACGCCACATACCATTCCTTGAACGGGCCGATGGCCAGGCTGCGTCCGGCCAGGTAGTCGATGGAGATACGCGGCTCGTGCTCCATGAAGACCGGCGAGCCATGGTCCCACGCGCCTTTGTCGTTACTGTTGCCGATGCCGAGGATCTTCGGCACGTCGATGTAGCCGTACAACTCGAAGGGCCCCTTGCGGCCGAAGTACTCGTATTCCAGGTAGACATCATCCTGGGGCTTGGGGCCGAAGCTGATGTCTTTACTGCCGATCAGTGTCAGATCCTGGTTGAACCATTCCGACAGATAGACGCCTTTTTTCGCCGGGCTGGCCTCAGGGCTCAGGGTTTCGCCCTGTGCTGAGTCATCCACGGATTTTTCCTGCGCCAAAATGGGCGCGCTGAGTACTCCCGTTACGGCGGCCAGTAGCAAGGAAACACCAAAGCAGGCACGGGGCTTTGAGGTGGGGTGCATTGAAAGTCCCTATTCGTACGCGGTTTGAACCCGATTCATCGGGTCGTGGTGAACTTGGCGGTCAAGTTCGTACCGCAAACGGTTGCACAGGCTGTACCAACTTTGCTTAATGGATTGAATGTCATGGAAAAAAGCCGAATTACTCGACCTTTTGATCAGAAATGACTGGGTGTCATTTTCTCGATGGGGTTGAACAGGTGTATCGGCGGTTCGCGGCGATATTCACTGGGCGTCTGGTGCATCTCGATCCGAAAGTGCCGGTTGAAGTTGGACAGGTTGGCGTAGCCCACTTCAAAACAAATATCCGCCACCGACATCTCGCTTTGCAGCAATAACCGACAGGCGCGTTGCACGCGGAATTTGCGCATCAGGTCGATAAACCCATGGCCCGTGTTGCGCTTGAAGAAACGTGAGAAGCCCGGTTCGCTCATGTCCAACTGTTGGGCGATGACCGAGAGGCGCACGTCGCCGGTGAGTTCGCGCATCAGGTAGTCGAAGGCCTTGTTGATGCGCTCGGCGCTGCGTGCGTCCAGGGTCGGGGCGTAACAGGGGCTGGCCAGGGCCTTTACCTGCTGCGCCGGAGCGTTTTTCAGGCTGTCGAGCAGTTGCAGGAACAGGGTCAGCCGTTGCAGGCCGTGGGCGTTGCCGATGGCCTCCATCAAGCGTGCGGCCTGCACGGCGGTGTCGCCGCTGAATTCCAGGCCGCGCCGGGCCTGTTCGAACAGCGCGTGCAAGTCGCCGAGTTCCGGCAGGGTGTCGCGCAGGGCGAGGAGGGCGGCGCCGTCGAATTGCAGCACCACGTCACGGCCGGCCAGGTGTTCGCCGGGCGCCAGTTCGCCGATCCAGTCGTGGGGCAGGTCCGGGCCGATCAGCGCCACATGCCCGGCACTGAACGCACCGATATAGTCGCCCGCCACCAACTTGCCGCTGCCCTGGCGAATCAGGTGGATTTCGAATTCGGGGTGGTGGTTCCAGCGCGCCAGATCGTAAGGGTAGTCGTGCTCGAACCAGCGAAAGCAGTGCTGCGGCTCGGGCAGGATCACCTCAAGCTCGGCGGGGCGGTGTTCGAACAGCTTGGCGCGACTGACGGGCATGGTGATGCCTCTTCTATGGGTGCAGTCGCCTCAAAATACGCGGGTGGCACTACCTGCGCTACCCCCGGTTTCGCCCCGCACTGATACTTTTTTGATCCTGAACCAGCGGTTAAAAAAGTATCAGCCGCGCATGCGCCATGCGTTTGTGAGGGCTAGGCCCAAGCTGCTGTAATCGGCCCTCAACAACAAAAACAACAGGTGGAAACCGCTATGTCCAAGATTCCGCAAGCGTTGTTCCTGCTTTCCGGCCTGGCCTTGGCTTTGCCCAGCCAGGCAGCCGACACCGTGACCATCGCTACTGTCAATAACAGCGACATGATCCGCATGCAACGCCTCTCCAAGGTGTTCGAGCAGCAGCACCCGGACATCCAGCTCAACTGGGTGGTGCTGGAAGAAAACGTGCTGCGCCAGCGCCTCACCACCGATATCGCCACCCAGGGCGGCCAGTTCGATGTGCTCACCATCGGCACCTACGAAACCCCGCTGTGGGGCGCCAAGCGCTGGCTGGAACCACTGACCCAATTGCCGGCCGATTACGACGCCGACGATATCTTCCCCTCGGTGCGCCAGGGCCTGTCGGTCAACGGCACCCTGTATGCCTTGCCGTTCTACGGGGAAAGCACCGTCACCTACTACCGCACCGACCTGTTCAAGCAGGCCGGCCTGAGCATGCCGGCGCACCCGACCTGGACGCAGCTCGGTGAATTCGCCGCCAAGCTCACCGACAAGAACAACGGCCAATACGGCATGTGCCTGCGCGGCAAGGCCGGTTGGGGCGAGAACATCGCGCTGCTGAGCACCATGGCCAACGCCTTCGGTGCGCGTTGGTTCGATGAGCAGTGGAAGCCTGAGTTGACCAGTCCCGAATGGACCGCCGCCGCCAACTTCTACGTCAACACCCTCAAGCAATACGGCCCGCCCGGCGTGTCCAGCAACGGCTTCAACGAAACCCTGGCGTTGTTCAACAGCGGCAAGTGCGCGATCTGGGTCGATGCCAGCGTCGCCGGCTCCTTCACCACCGACAAGAGCCAGAGCAAGGTCGTCGACAGCGTAGGCTTCGCCGCGGCCCCCACCGAAGTCACCGACAAAGGCTCCTCCTGGCTGTACGCCTGGTCGCTGGCCATCCCGGCCACGTCCACGCACAAGGACGCCGCCAAGGCCTTTATCGCCTGGGCCACGTCCAAGGACTACATCCAGTTGGTCGCCGATAAAGAAGGCATCACCAACGTACCGCCTGGCACCCGCCAGTCCACCTATAACGCGTCGTACCTCCAGGCCGCACCGTTTGCCCAGGTGACCCTGGAGATGATGCGGCACGCCGACCCCGCGCACCCGTCGGCCAAACCCGTGCCGTACGTGGGCATCCAGTACGTGACCATCCCCGAGTTCCAGGCCATCGGCACGTCCGTCGGCAAGCTGTTCTCGGCGGCGCTGACGGGCGGCATGTCGGTCGAGCAGGCGTTGCTCCAGGCGCAGTCCACCACCGAGCGCGAAATGAAACGCGCCGGCTATCCCAAATAATGTTCAAAGGACACCTGCCTTATGAAACGACTCGAAGGTAAGAGCGCGCTGATCACCGGCTCGGCGCGCGGGATTGGCCGCGCGTTTGCCCAGGCCTATATCGCTGAAGGCGCGACCGTCGCCATCGCCGACATCAACCTGCAGCGGGCCCAGGCCACCGCCGCCGAGCTTGGCCCACAGGCCTACGCGGTAGCGATGGACGTCACCGACCAGGCTTCCATCGACAGCGCAATTGCCGCCGTGGTCGCCCAGGCCGGCAAGCTCGACATCCTGGTCAACAACGCGGCGCTGTTCGACCTGGCGCCCATCGTCGACATCAGCCGCGACAGCTTTGATCGGCTGTTCTCGATCAATGTCGCCGGCACGCTGTTCACCCTGCAAGCCGCCGCCCGGCAGATGATCTGCCAGGGTCACGGCGGCAAGATCATCAACATGGCCAGCCAGGCCGGGCGGCGTGGCGAGCCGTTGGTGGCGATCTATTGCGCGACCAAGGCGGCAGTGATCAGCCTGACGCAATCGGCGGGGCTCAACCTGATCAAGCAGGGCATCAACGTCAACGCCATCGCCCCCGGCGTGGTGGATGGCGAGCATTGGGACGGGGTGGATGCGTTGTTCGCCAGGCATGAAGGCCTGGCGCCTGGCGAGAAGAAGCGGCGGGTGGGGGCGGAGGTGCCGTTCGGGCGGATGGGGACGGCCGAGGATTTGACCGGGATGGCGATTTTCCTGGCGTCGAAGGAGGCTGATTATGTGGTGGCCCAGACCTACAACGTCGACGGCGGCAACTGGATGAACTAAGCCATACCCCAATCAAAACTGTGGGAGGTCATCGTTCTTGAAAAGGGTGCCTAGTCGGCAAAACTGCGATCAAAGAAGTAAACCGCCCCAGGCTTCAGGTTCTCCACCGTCGCCTGGGGCCTGCCGCCTTCACCCTGCTTCTTGCGCCCCGTCTCGCGCAAATATCCCGCTTCCGTCAGCTTCAACAAGCGCTGGCGAATACTGGTCTTGAGCACCGGCCGCTCCAGCACCAGGGAAAAGATCGTGGTCGCCTCCGGCGCGCTGAACTCATTGCCCAGGAACATCAGCGGCAAGCTGCTGTACAGCGACTTGGAAAACAGGCGTTCCTGCACGGCCGCGACGATGCTGTTGTGATCGAACGGCAACTTGATGCTGCCATCGGCCACCGCCTGCAGCGGGAACCAGCCTTGATGCTCACTCGGCGCCACCTCATCCGCGACGATCGCCAGGTAGTACGTTGACGACGACCAGCAACGCGGATCGCGAAACGCATCGCCCACCGTGCCCACTTGCTCGCTCCAGGCCAGCTCCAGGCCGACCTTGCTGCTGGCGCGTAAGCGTTCCACCGCATCCTGGAGGCTCAGATCTTGCACGCCGCCATTCACCACCACCCCCGGCAACGCCCAATGCCCGGCGAAGGGCTCGGCTTCGCGCTTGTTCAGCAACAACTGGAGTTCCCCGGCGGCGCGGCAGTAGCACAGCACGCACAGGTCGACGGTATGGAGGTAGGGGCTAAGGGGCATGTGACGTCCTTCTGAACAGCGGTGGGGCACAGTCTAACGGATCGAACAGATATGTCATGTACCTGCGTCAGGATAGATAAATAAATGTTTCTTGCAATGAAAGTACATGACGTGTACTTTTGTTTCCAGGCCACAGGAGAACCGCCATGACCCTTGCGAAAACTGCCATTGCTTCATTCGACGTCGATGCCCAGAAGAGCTTCACGCCACTGTGCCCCAACGAGTTGCCGGTGGCCGGCGGTGACCGGATCGGTGCCGAACTCAACTACATGGCCAGCCTCGCCGGCCACCGCGTCGGCAGCAAGGACGCCCACACCCCGCATGCACCCTGGGTGGTCGCCCAGCACAGCGAGATGCTCCAGCCCACCGGCCTGGTACACGCCGATGTGACCTGGGTCAGCCACTGCGTGCCGGGCACCGAAGGCTTTACCTTGCTCGACGAGCTGCCCACGCCCTATGACTACGACTACTTCATCTGGAAGGGCGTCGAACCCGACCTGCACCCCTATGGCGCCTGCTATCACGACCTGCACGACAAACTCTCCACTGGCGTGATCGAGTACCTCAAGGCCCAGGGCGTCACTCGCGTGATCGTCGGCGGCCTGGCCCTGGACTACTGCGTCAAGACCACCGCCTTGCAACTGCTCAAGGCCGGCCTGGAGGTGGTCCTGCACCTGCCGGCGTGCCGGGGGATCAGTGAGGAGGGCGGTGTACAGGCCGTCAATGAGTTGCTCAAGGCCGGTGCCGTCATCAGCAGCACCCGCGAAGAACTGGCCGCGATGGCCACGCGTTAAGGAGATACACCATGGAAAGTGCCTACGACTACGAAGCCCCGGTGATCCAGGGCTTGCTCGACACCGACTACTACACCTTCACCATGATGCAGGCGGTGTTGCACCAGCACCCGAATGTCGATGTGGAATACAACTTCATCGTGCGCGCCAAGGAAAAGCTCGGTCACCTGATCCCCGAGTTGCGCGCCGAGCTTGAGAACATGGCCGGCCTGCAGATGCGCGAGGGCGAATTGCGCTTTCTGTTCAACCCACGCTTTCGCGAATACCTGACCCCCGACTACGAACGCTTCCTCGGCCTGTTCCGCTTCAACCTGCGCTATATCCACGTCAGCGAAGTCGACGGCCAACTGAACATCCGTGTGGTCGGGCCGATGCTGCACTGCATCATGTTCGAACAACCGGTACTGGCGCTGGTCAGCGAGCTGCGCAACCGCGCCAAATACCCCGACGTGACCCTGGAAGACGTCACCCGCAAGCTCTACCAGAAGTTCGACTGGCTGGAGAAAAACCTCAGCCGCGAGGAGTTGGCCGACCTGCGCGTCTCCGATTTCTCCACGCGCCGGCGCCTGTCGTTCAAGGCCCAGCGCGAAGTGGTGGACATCATGCGCCGCGACTTCCCCGGCCAGTTCGTCGGCACCAGCAATGCGCACCTGGCTTACGAATTCGACCTGCCGCTGATCGGCACCATGGCTCACCAGTGGATGATGGTGCATCAGCAACTGGGGCGGTTGCGCGAAAGCCAGAACGCCGGCCTGGAAAACTGGGTGCGTGAATACCGCGGCCGCCTGGGCATTGCCTTGACCGACACCATCAGCACCGATTTTTTCCTCAAGGATTTCGACCTGTACTTCGCCAAGCTCTATGACGGCCTGCGCCAGGACTCCGGTGATCCCATCGCCTGGGCCGACAAGGTGCTGGCCCGCTACAAACAGCTGGGTATCGACCCGATGACCAAGGACCTGATGTTCTCCGACGGCCTGAACTTCGAAAAGTGCCTGCCGATCCTGCGGCACATCCGTGGCAAGGCCAGGTTCGGTTTCGGCATGGGCACCAGCCTGGCCTGTGATGTGGACGGCGTTGAGCCGCTGAGCATCGTCATGAAGCTGGTGCGCGTACACGGCGAACCGGTGGTGAAGTTCTCCGATGACCCGGTGAAGAACGTCTGCGAAGACCCCTCGTTTTTGCAGTACGCAGCGAAGGTATTCAATGTCGGCAACGTGGAGGTGTGACATGCAGGAACGTATCGCGCAGGAACTCAACATCGATCGCACATTGGTGAAGGGCGGTGAAGCCCAGGAAATCCAACGGCGCCTTGACTTCATCAAGACCACCTTGCGCCATTCAGGCTGCAAGGCCCTGGTACTGGGCATCAGCGGTGGCGTCGACTCCCTCACCGCTGGGCGCCTGTGCCAACTGGCGGTGGAGCAACTGCGGGCCGAGGACTACGCCGCGCGCTTTATCGCCATGCGCCTGCCCTACAAGACCCAGGCCGATGAGAGCGATGCCCAGGCCTCGCTGGATTTCATCATCCCGGACCACATCGACACCCTGAACATCGCCGCCAGCGTCGACGGCCTGATGGCCAGCCTCAGCGCCACCGAAGCCAGCGCCGCCCAGGTGGATTTCATCAAGGGCAACGTCAAGGCCCGCACCCGCATGATCGCCCAGTACGCCGTGGCCAACCTGCACAACGGTCTGGTGGTCGGCACCGACCATGGCGCCGAAGCATTGATGGGCTTCTTCACCAAATTCGGCGACGGCGCCTGCGACCTGGCCCCGCTGTCGGGCCTGACCAAGACCCAGGTGCGCCTGCTGGCCAGTGCCCTCGGCGCCCCGGCGAACCTGGTGCACAAGCAGCCCACGGCCGACCTCGAAGAGCTGGCGCCGGGCAAGCTGGATGAACAGGCCTATGGCTGCACGTACGAGGAGATCGATGCGTACCTGATGGGTGAGCCGGTGAGTGAGCGGGTGAGGGACATCGTGGAACGCGCCTACCTGAAGACCGCCCACAAACGTGCGTTACCCATCGCCCCATGATCGTTCCACGTAGCGTGGGAATGATCAACTCGCCGTCTGCAAGTAACTGTGCATCGCGTCCACCCGTGCTCGGGTCTTGTCGGTGGTCGGCGTAGTCGGGCTCGACGGAATCTGGTCGCCTTCTTCCAATGCCGGTGCCTGAGCCTCGGCGGCCAGAAACAAGGCGTTGAGTTTCTGCGCCCGTTCCGGCAGGTCATTGCGTGCGGCCACGTTGAGCAGCACCGCGCCTTCCTTGGACTGTGCATATTCCATCGGCACGCCGAGCCGTTTTTGAGTGGCGACCTGAGTCGGGGTGACGCTGAAGATCCAATGTGGGCATCGGAACCAGCGAGTGTTGGCGCCCCATCCATCATGCAAAGCACAGGAAGATAGGATCCAATTACGGTATAACCCTCGGACGCTTTAGTTTTCCGAGGCCCCGTTTTTCATGCAAAGCCCTTTGCAACGCCCGCTGTGGCAGGTCTACCTGATCTTTCTGGCACCGATGGTGCTGTCCAATTTCCTGCAAAGCTTTTCCGGCACCCTCAACGGTATTTATGTCGGGCAGATGCTCGGCACCCAGGCGCTGGCGGCGGTGTCGGGGATGTTCCCCATCGTGTTCTTCTTCATTGCCCTGGTGATCGGCCTGGGGGCCGGCGCTTCGGTGCTGATTGGCCAGGCCTGGGGCGCCCAGGAAACCGGGATGGTCAAGGCGATTACCGGTGCCACCCTGACCCTCGGCGCGCTGGTGGGCCTGATCGCAGCGGTGCTGGGCAGCCTGTTTGCGCGCCCGGCGTTGCAGGCATTGGGTACGCCTGCGGATGTGCTCGACGATGCCGTGGGCTATGCCCAGATGATGATGCTGATCATGCCGCTGTTGCTGGTATTTATCCTCTATACCCAGCTGTTGCGCGGGGTCAGCGACACGATCTCGCCGCTGCTGGCGCTGATGGTCTCGACCCTGGTCGGCCTGCTGTTGACCCCGGCGCTGATTCGCGGCTGGATTGGCCTGCCGCCCCTGGGGATCCAGAGCGCGGTGTACGCAGGCCTGGTGGGGAATGCCTCCGCGATGCTGTTTCTGATCCTGCGCCTGCGCCATAAAAACCATGTGATGGCGCCGGACCGCGAACTGCTCGCGGCCTTGCGCCTGGACCGCGTCATCCTCGGCAAAGTCCTGCGCATCGGCTTGCCTACAGGCTTGCAGATGGTGGTGTTGTCGCTGTCGGAGTTGGTCATCCTTGCCTTGGTCAATGGCCATGGGTCCCAGGCCACGGCGGCCTATGGGGCGGTGACGCAGATCGTCAACTACGTGCAGTTTCCGGCCCTGTCGATTGCCATCACTGCTTCGATCCTCGGGGCCCAGGCGATTGGGGCCGGGCGGCTGGAGCGTATCGGGCCGATCCTGCGTACCGGGCTGTTGATCAATACGTGCCTGACCGGTGGCCTGATCGTGCTGGGCTATCTGTTGTCGCACTGGTTGCTCGGGTTGTTCATCACCGATGACGCCGCACGCGTGAATGCCGAGCACCTGCTGCACATCATGTTGTGGAGCATCCTCGTGTTCGGCTTCCAGGCCGTGATCGGCGGGATCATGCGCGCCAGCGGCGTGGTGCTGATGCCGGTGGCGATCTCGATCTTCTGCGTGCTGTGTGTCGAGCTACCGATGGCGTACCTGTTGAATGCGCACTTCGGCCTGGAAGGCGTCTGGATGGCGTTCCCGGTAACGTACCTGGCGATGCTGGGGTTGCAGGCCGCGTACTACCGGCTGGTGTGGCGGCATAAGCAGATCAAGCGGTTGGTGTGAGTTTCAGGCCGCGCAGCAGGAGTTCCAGGCCCTGCAAACCTTGCTCCAGACGCTCATCCGGATGTTCTGACCGGGCGATCCACAGGGCGGTGTTGACCAGGCTGCCATTGATCAACTGCGCCAGCGCCAGGCTCGGTGCGCCAGGGACGATGCCCGCCTGCATCAGGGCTTCCAGCAGTTGGCGCAACGACTCGACACAGTGTTGCTGGGAGCCGGTATCGCCCAATACAGCCGGCGCATCCTGCAGCACAACGCGTTGGATTTCGCCGTCCTGGGCCATGCGCAAATAAGCGCGGCAGCGTTCGCAAAAACCGCTCCATGGGTCTTGGGCTTCGTCTGAGATACGCTGCAAACATGCGTCCATCTCACGATCAAGTTGAGCAACCACGGCGGCCAGCAGCCCCTTCTTGTCGCCAAAGTGGTGGTACAGCGCGCCGCGTGTCAGGCCGACGTGGGCGGTGAAATCGTCCATCGATGTATTGGCATAGCCTTGGGTGGCGAAGGCCTGCCGTGCGCTGGCGAGCAGTCGGGCGCGGGTGTCTTCGATCATTTCGGCACGGGCTCGGCTCATGGGCAGGACTCACAATGGGCAAGTGAAAGATTGACATACGCTGCGTATGTTACGCATGATTCGCCACATACGCACCGTATGTATTTTGCCTTGATCACTGCGGATAGCAAGTTCCAGGGCATCAGGAAGAGGTTGAGCAGGATGGCAAACCCTTACGCCGAGTTGTTCCAGGTTCCCGGCTCGCGGGCCTTCGTATTGGCCGGCATGCTGGCACGCATGCCGGTGTCCATGGCAGGTATTGGCTTGATCACCATGCTTTCCCTGGTGCACGGCGGTTATGGCCTGGCCGGTTCGGTGGCGGCGGTGTTCGCCCTGGCCACTGCGTTTTGCGCGCCGCAGGTGTCACGGTTGGTGGACCGGTACAGCCAAGGCCGGGTGCTGCCGGTTGCTGCCTTGATCGGCGGCGGGGCGCTGTTGATGCTGTTGCTGTGCACGCGGTTGCAGGCACCGACCTGGACGCTGTTCCTGTTTGCTGCCCTGGCGGGATGCATGCCGAATATGTCGGCCATGGTGCGGGCGCGCTGGACCGAGCTGTACCGCGGCCAGCCCAGGCTGCAAACCGCCTTTGCCCTGGAATCGGTGCTGGATGAGGTGTGCTTCATCATCGGCCCACCGATTTCGGTGGGCTTGAGCGTGGTGCTGTTTCCCGAAGCCGGGCCTCTGGTGGCCGCGTTGCTGCTGGCGGTTGGGGTTACCACGTTTGTGCTGCAACGCGCGACCGAACCCCCGGTGCATGAGCACCACGCTCACCATCAGGGCTGGCTGATCGCGTCACCGTCGGTGCTGATCCTGATGATCCTGCTGCTGGCCATGGGGGTGATCGTGGGTGTGGTGGATGTGGTCAGCGTGGCCTTTGCCCAGCACCAGGGCCAACCGGCGGCGGCAAGCATCGTGCTTTCGGTGTACGCCATCGGCTCGTGCCTGGCGGGGTTGGCCTTTGGCACCCTAAAACTCAAGGCGCCGCTGCCCCGGCAGTTCCTGTTCTGCGGCGCGGCCACGGCGCTGACCACCTTGCCGTTGCTGATGGTCAGCAACATTCCGGGTCTGGCGGTGGCCATCTTCATTTCCGGACTGTTCTTCGCCCCCACCCTGATCGTTTCCATGGCCCTCGTGGAAAAGAGCGTGCCCGCGAGCCGCCTGACCGAGGGCATGACCTGGCTGATCACCGGCCTGAGCATCGGCGTGGCCATCGGTGCCGCCAGCTCCGGCTGGATGATCGACCATTTTGGCGCCGCCAGCGGGTTCTGGGTGGCGTTGGCGGCGGGGGCGGTGGTGATGGGGTCAGCGGTGTTGGGCTATCGGCGGTTGGGTTGAGCGTCATCCTGGCAATGAAACGTCAGCCAATCACGGGGCAGGGGTCCGCTCGGTGATGTTGCAGGAATTCGTTCAGCGCCTGGCGCGTCAGGTCGTTCAGGGTCACCTTTTTACGTGTCGCTTCAAGGGCGGCGGCAAGATGAAGATCGTGGCCGACCCGCACGTTAAAAGAGCCTTTGCACGGCTTCTCCGGTGTTTGCCCAAGGGCCTGGCAGGTAGTGAGGTAGTCGTCCACCGCTTCGCGAAATGCAGCGTCCAGTTCGGCGACGGTTTTGCCTTCGTAGCTCACCAGTGCCTTGATGAACAGGATCTTGCCGAACAGGCAGTTGTCTTCGAGGCTGGCTTCGATAGAGCCGACGTAGCCATTGTGTTTCAGTTGGTTATTCACTGAATCAGTTCTCCTGATTTCAATTGTTCGATGATCTGGCGCCGAATGTAGTGTTTCAGTTCGTTGCCGGGATGGGGCTTGTGCAAGGTGATCATTGCACTCGGATCGCCAATGTCGAACTTGACGCGGCTTCCAGCCCCCTCAATCTGTGTGTAGCCAAGACGACGCAGCAGCGTGACGAGCTCGGGCCAGGTAAATGCCATGTGCTCGTTGAGCAGTTTGGCGAGCAGCTTTTCATTTTTGGACACGGCGTTCCCTGCGTGTAACTAAATGTAGTTGCAAAAGATGGTGTCCGTCAATGCTAGCTGGGGTTCGTGTGTCGTTCCCGGGATTGATGTAACCCTTGATGACAGCTCGCTCTGCGCCTCCCATCCCCCGCTAATTTTTCCCTCTCCGGTTCGTTTTATAGGGACGACGTGCCTTTGTGCTTCCTGCCTATTGCTCCGGACTCCAACAAATGAATGCTGAAGACTCCTTGAAACTTGCTCGCCGGTTTATCGGGTTGCCCCTGGAAAAACGCCAGCTGTTCCTGCAGGCATTGCAGAAAGAAGGGGTGGATTTTTCGCGGTTTCCGATTCCGGCCGGCGTGGAGGCAGAGGATCGCCAGGCGCTGTCCTACGCGCAACAGCGCATGTGGTTTCTCTGGCAACTGGACCCGAACAGCGGCGCCTACAACCTGCCGGGCGCCGTGCGCCTCAAGGGTGCGCTGAACCTTGGCGCCATGGAGCAGGCGTTCGCCAGTCTGGTGGCCCGGCACGAAACCCTGCGTACGGTGTTCCAGCGCCAGGCCGATGAGCGCCTGATGCAGGTGGCCGTACAGCCGTCTTTGGCCATTGAGCAACTGGACCTGACGGCGTTGGCCGCGGCCGAACGCGAACACGCCGTCAACGATGCGGCCACCCGCCAATCGCTGCTGCCGTTCGACCTGGAACACGGCCCGCTGCTGCGTGTGCAACTGCTCAGGCTCGATGCCCAGGAGCACGTGCTGCTGCTGACCCTGCACCATATCGTCTCCGATGGCTGGTCGATGAACGTGTTGATCGACGAGTTCATTCGTTTCTATGACGCCCACGAGCGCAACGAAGCGCCGCCATTGCCGGCGCTGCCGATCCAGTACAGCGACTACGCCTTGTGGCAGCGCCGCTGGCTGGAAGCGGGGGAACAGGCCCGTCAATTGGAATACTGGCAGGCGCGGCTGGGTGATGAGCATCCGGTGCTGGAACTGCCAACGGACCACCCGCGCCCAGCCATGCCCAGCTATCAGGGCACCCGCCACAACTTCGCGATTGACCCGGCGCTGGCCGCGCAGTTGCGCACCTGCGCGCAACAGCACAACGTCACCCTGTTCATGCTGCTGCTCGGCGCGTTCAATGTGTTGCTGCATCGCTACACCGGCCAGGGCGATATCCGCGTCGGCGTGCCGATCGCCAACCGCAACCGTACGGAAGTCGAGGGGTTGATCGGCTTCTTCGTCAACACGCAAGTCCTGCGTACTGAGCTGAGCGGGCAAACCCGCGTCGCCGAGTTGCTGCAAGGTATCAAGGAGCACGCCCTTGGCGCCCAGGCGCACCAGGAATTGCCCTTCGAGCGCCTGGTGGAAGCCCTGAAGGTCGAGCGCAGCCTGAGCCATACGCCGCTGTTCCAGGTGATGTACAACCATCAGCCGGTGGTGGCCGACATCGCCTCGGTCAGCACCGCCTCCGGCCTGGAGCTGGCCCTGGTGGAGTGGCAAGGCCGCACCACCCAGTTCGACCTGACCCTCGACACCTATGAAAAATCCGGCACCTTGCACGCCGCGCTGACCTACGCCAATGACCTGTTCGACGCGCCATCCATCGCGCGGATGGCGCGCCACTGGATCAGCCTGTTGCAGGCCATGGTGGCCGATGGCGAACAGCGCATCGGCGAGTTGCCGATGCTGGCCGTCGATGAGCAACAGAGGCTGGTGCACGCCTGGAACCAGACCGCGCAAACGTATCCGAGCGAGCGGGGCATTCATCACCTGATCGAAGACCAGGTACAGCGCACCCCGGATGCGCCGGCGCTGGTGTTCGGCGCGACCATGCTGACCTATGCGCAACTCGACGCCCGTGCCAACCAACTGGCCCATGCCTTGCGCGACCACGGGGTCGGTCCTGATGCGCTGGTGGGTATCTGCGTTGAGCGTTCCATCGAGATGGTCATCGGCCTGCTGGCTGTGCTCAAGGCCGGCGGCGCCTACGTCCCCCTCGATCCCGAATATCCCCAGGAACGCCTGGCCTACATGATCGAAGACAGCGGCATCCAGCTGCTGCTCAGCCAGCACAGCCTGCTGCCACTGCTGCCTGTCGAAGGCATTCGGGTGATGCGCCTCGACCAGGCGCCCGGCTGGCTCGACGCTTACAGCGTCGCAGCGCCCGCCGTCGACATCCACGCGCTGAACCTGGCCTATGTGATCTACACCTCCGGTTCCACCGGCAAGCCCAAGGGCGCCGGCAACAGCCATCGCGCACTGGTCAACCGCCTGTGCTGGATGCAGCAGGCCTACGGCCTGGATGCCAGTGACGCGGTGCTGCAGAAAACCCCGTTCAGCTTTGATGTGTCGGTGTGGGAGTTCTTCTGGCCGTTGATGACCGGCGCCCGCCTGGTGGTCGCCGCCCCTGGGGAACACCGCGAGCCGGCGCGCCTGATCGAGACCATCGGCGAGCACGGGATCACCACCTTGCACTTCGTGCCGTCCATGCTCCAGGCGTTTATCCATGAGCCGGGCGTGCCGCGCTGCGCCAGCCTCAAGCGTATTGTGTGCAGCGGCGAAGCCTTGCCCCTGGACGCGCAACTGCAGGTGTTCGCCAAGCTGCCCCAGGCTGGTTTGTTCAACCTCTATGGCCCGACGGAAGCGGCCATCGATGTGACCCACTGGACCTGCATCGACGAAGGCCGTGACGCCGTGCCCATCGGCCGCCCGATCGCCAACCTCGGCACCTACGTGCTCGACGCGCAGCTCAACCCGGTGCCTGCCGGCGTGGCCGGCGAGTTGTACCTCGGCGGCACCGGCCTGGCGCGCAGCTACCACCGCCGTCCGGCACTGACCGCCGAACGTTTTGTGCCCAGCCCCTTCGGTGACGGCGCGCGCCTGTACCGTACTGGCGACCGGGTGCGCCAGCGTGATGACGGTGTGATCGACTACCTTGGCCGTCTCGACCACCAGGTCAAGCTGCGCGGCTTGCGCATCGAATTGGGTGAAATCGAGACACGCCTGATGCAACACCCAGCGGTGCGTGAGGCGGTGGTGCTGGTGCACGGCGGCAAACAACTGGTGGCCTACCTGGTGCTGGAGGGCGAGGCGCCCACCGACCTCAAGGCCTGGCTGCTCGGTAGCCTGCCGGAATACATGGTGCCGACCCATATGGTGCCCCTGGCCAAGCTGCCGGTGACCGCCAACGGCAAGCTCGACCGCAAGGCCCTGCCGTTACCGGATGCAACGCCGCAACAGGCCTATATCGCGCCGCAAGACGACCTGCAAAAAGCCCTGGCGGCGATCTGGAGCGATGTGCTCGGCGTCGAGCAGGTGGGCCTGGACGACAACTTTTTCGAACTGGGCGGCGATTCGATCATCTCCATCCAGGTGGTCAGCCGCGCGCGCCAGGCGGGGATTCGCCTCAGCCCGCGCGACCTGTTCCAGTACCAGAGCGTGCGCAGCCTGGCGTTGGTGGCCGGCTTCGAGCACTCCACCGTGATCGACCAAGGCCCTGCCAGCGGCGAGGTGATCCTGACCCCGGTGCAGCAAGGCTTTTTCGCCCAGGCGATCCCCGCGCGTCACCACTGGAACCAATCGTTGTTGTTGACCCCGCGCGAGCGCTTGGAACCGGCACGCCTGGAAGCCGCCCTGACCCAGGTGATCAACCATCACGACGCCTTGCGCCTGCGCTTTGTGCAACAGGCCGACACCTGGCAGCAAGCCTACGCCGCGCCGGTCACCGCGCCGGGCCTGTGGCAGACCCACGCCGGCAGCGACGATGAACTGGCGGCGCTGTGCGATGAGGCCCAGCGTAGCCTCGACCTGACGCAAGGCCCGCTGTTGCGTGCCGCGTTAGTGAGCATGGCCGATGGCAGCCAGCGCCTTCTGCTGGTGATCCATCACCTGGCGGTCGATGGCGTCTCCTGGCGCATCGTCCTGGAAGACCTGCAACAGGCTTACCGCCAGGCAGCGTTGCCGACCAAGACCAGCGCCTACCAGCTGTGGGCCGAACAGTTGCAAGCCCATGCCCGCGCGCTGGACGACCAACTGCCGTACTGGCAGGCGCAGTCGGCCGACGCGGACTTGCCGTGCGACAACCCCCAGGGCGGTCTGCAAAACCGCTTGGGCAGCAAGCTCGAAATCCGCCTTGACGCCGAGCACACCCGTCAACTGCTCCAGGACGCGCCAGCGGCCTACCGCACCCAGGTCAATGACCTGCTGCTGACGGCCCTGGCGCGGGTGGTCAGCCGTTGGAGCGGCCAGAACGCCGCACTGATCCAGCTGGAAGGCCATGGCCGCGAAGACCTGTTCGACGGTGTCGACCTGACCCGCACCGTGGGCTGGTTCACCAGCCTGTTCCCGGTACGCCTGCAAGCCTGCGGCGAGCTGTCGGCTGCGATCAAGGCGGTCAAGGAGCAACTGCGTGCCGTGCCCGCCAAAGGCATCGGCTACGGTCTGCTGCGCTACCTCGGCCCGCCTGCGGCCCGCGAAGCCCTGGCGAACCTGGCCGCGCCACGCATTACCTTCAACTACCTGGGCCAGTTCGACCGCCAGTTCAACGAATCCGTGTTGTTTGTACCGTCTACCCAGGGCAGCGGCCAGGCCCAGGATGCCGAGGCACCGCTGGCCAACTGGTTGACCGTGGAAGGGCAGGTGTACGGCGGTGAGCTGGCGCTGCAATGGGGGTTCAGCCGCGAGATGTTCGAGGCGTCGACGGTGCAGCAGTTGGCGGATGACTACGCGGCAGAGCTCAAGGCCTTGATCGAGCATTGCCGAGCCACCCCGGCAGGGCAGGTTACCCCTTCGGACTTCCCACTGGCGCGCTTGACCCAACAGCAACTGGACGCGTTGCCCGTGGCGGGGCCGGCGATTGCCGACCTTTATCCGCTGTCGCCGATGCAGCAGGGCATGTTGTTCCATACCCTCTACGCGCCAGAAGCCCAGGCGTACATCAACCAGTTGCGCGTGGATATCGACGGCCTCGACCTGCTGGCGTTCGGCCGCGCCTGGCAGGCGGCACTGGACCGCCATGACATTCTGCGCAGCAGCTTCCACTGGCTGGGCCTGGACAGTGCCCATCAAGTCATCCAGCGTCAGGTCGACGTGCAGTTGCACGTGATCGAAGACATCGATGCCGACTTCGATGCGCTTGCCGAGGCTGAACGCGAGAAGGGCTTCGCGCTTAATGCCGCGCCGCTGTTTCGCCTGATGCTGGTGCGGGGCGCCGGTAACGCCTGGCATCTGATCTTCACCAGTCACCACATCCTCATGGACGGTTGGAGTAACGCCCAGTTGCTGGGTGAAGTCATCGCCCACTATGCCGGCCAGGCCTTGCCCGCGCCGCTGGGGCAGTTCCGCGATTACCTGGGCTGGCTGCAACAGCAAGCGTCGGGTGAGACGTTCTGGAAAGCCGCCCTGGCGCCGTTGCAAACACCCACCTTGCTCGCGCAAGCGCTGCGCGCGCCGGTCGATGGCCTGGGCACGGCTGAGCATCAATTGATCCTTGAGGGCGAGTTCACACAGGCCCTCGGCGAGTTCGCCCGTCGCCAGAAAATCACTCTCAATACCGTGCTGCAAGGAGCGTGGAGCCTGTTGCTGCAGCGCTACACCGGTCAGGATTGCGTGGCCTTTGGCGCGACCGTCGCCGGGCGTTCGGCACCGCTGCCGGGGATCGAGCAGCAACTGGGCCTATTCATCAACACGCTGCCTATCGTCAGTACGCCTTCGCCAGCCCAACCGGCCGCCCAATGGCTCAACGAGTTGCAAACCCTGAATCTCAGCCTGCGTGACCACGAGCATGTGCCGCTGTACGACATACAAGGCTGGGCCGGTCAGCAGGGCGCATTGTTCGACACTTTGCTGGTGTTCGAAAACTTCCCTGTGGCCGAGGCCCTGAAGCAGGGCGCACCCGCAGGCCTGGCGTTTGGCCATATTCACAACCATGAACGCACCCATTACCCTTTGACCTTGGGCATTGAGTTGGGGGCCAGCCTGCGCCTGGAGTTCAGTTATGACCGGGCGCGGTTCAGCGCTGAACAGGTCGCACGCTTGAGCGCCAACCTGCACCACCTGCTGGTGCAGTTGCTCGCGGATGCCCAGGCGCCTCTTGGCAACCTGCAATTGCTTGACTCCACCGCACAACGCGACGTGCTTGCACTGAGCCAGTCGCCGGGCGCTGCCCAACGCCAGCTGCGCGTGCACGAACGCATTGCGGCCCAGGCTGCTGCCACACCGGACGCGCTGGCGGTACAGGCTGGCGAAGCGCGCTTGAGCTATGCCCAGCTCAATGCCCATGCCAACCGGCTCTCCCATCGCCTGCTGGAACTGGGCGCGGGCCCGGGCCAGCGCGTGGGCCTGGCGTCGCGGCGCGGCCCGCAACTGATCGTCAGCCTGCTGGCCGTGCTCAAAAGCGGCGCGGCCTATGTGCCCCTGGACCCGAACTATCCCGCCGACCGCCTGGCCTACATGCTGGCGGACAGCCGCCTGGACCTGTTGCTCAGCGAAGCCGGGTTGCTGGCCGACCTGCCGCTGCCGCAAGGGCTGGCCCGTCTGGACTTCACCGTCTCCGGTACCGAGCTGGCCGGCTACCCTGCCAGCAACCCACTCACCCACGCTGCCGCTGCCGATCTGGCGTACGTAATCTACACCTCGGGCTCCACCGGCCAACCCAAGGGCGTGGCCATCGACCATGCGGCCCTCGGCCAATTCTGCGACAGCGCCGAGGTCTACAGCCAACTGTGTGCAGAGGACCGCGTGCTGCAGTTCGCGACCTTCAGTTTCGACGGCTTTGTCGAACAGTGCTACCCGCCGCTGTGTGTGGGCGCCGCGCTGATCATGCGTGGCGATGAACTGTGGGATGCCGGGCAACTGGCACGGGAAATCGTCGAGCAGGGCGTGACCCTGGCGGACTTGCCGGCGGCCTACTGGTACCTGTTGGCCAAGGAGTGCGCGGCCGATGGTCGCGCCCTGGGTAACCTGCGCCAGGTGCATGTGGGCGGCGAGGCCATGTCGGTGGAAGGGCTGCGCGCCTGGCACGCGGCCGGCCTGGGCGGCGTGCGCCTGGTCAACACCTACGGGCCGACCGAGGCCACCGTGGTGTCCAGCGTGCATGAGTGCCAACTGGCGGATGCCAGTGATGCGTTCGGTGTGCCGATTGGCCGGGCGAGCGATGGTCGCTCGCTGTATGTACTCGACAGCGGTTTCGAGCTGTTGGCCACCGATGGCGTTGGCGAGCTGTGCATCGGTGCCGAGTTCGGCCTGGCCCAGCGTTACTTCGACCGCCCGGCGTTGACCGCCGAGCGCTTCCTGCCGGATCCGTTTTCGACGGTTCCCGGTGCGCGACTCTACCGCAGTGGCGACCTGGCCCGTTACAACGAGGCGGGCGCCTTGGAGTACGTGGGGCGTATCGACCATCAGGTGAAGATCCGCGGGTTCCGTATCGAAATGGGCGAAATCGAGGCCAGCCTGCAAGCCCTGCCGTGGGTGCGCGAAGCTGCCGTCGTTGCGCAGCCGAGTGCCACCGGTACGCAGTTGGTCGCGTACGTGGTCGCGGCCCACGGCCAACCACTGGATACCCAGGCGCTGGCGGCGGTCTTGCGCCAGTCCTTGCCGGATTACATGGTGCCGGGGCATTGGCTGGTGCTCGATGCCCTGCCGTTGAACAACAACGGCAAGCTTGACCGCCGCGCACTGCCGCTGCCGGACCTGAGCCAGGCGCGACACGTCTACCGCGCGCCGCAAAGCCCGCTGCACATGCAATTGGCGGCGATCTGGCAAACGGTGTTGCACGTCGAGCAGGTGGGGCTCGATGACCATTTCTTCGAACGCGGTGGCCATTCGTTGCTGGCCACTCAGGTGATCTCCCGCGTGCGTCACGACCTCAAGCTGGACGTGCCGTTGCGAGCGTTGTTCGAGCAGCCGACGCTGGAAGCGTTCGCGGCGGCCTGCGCAGGGGTGCAGGCCGGCACTGCCAGCCCGATGGTGGCGCTGGGGCGCGACCGTCCGTTGGCACTGTCCTTCGCCCAGGAACGCCAATGGTTCCTTTGGCAACTGGATCCCTGCAGTGCCGCCTACCACGTACCGACCGCATTGCACCTGCGCGGTGAGCTGGATATCCCGGCACTGGAGCACGCGTTCCAGGCCTTGGTGCAGCGTCATGAACCGCTGCGTACCACCTTCGTGGAAGAGGCTGAGCACACCTGGCAGGTCATCCAGCCCAACCTGGCGATGGTGATCCAACGCCAGCAGGTGCAAGACTCGGCCATCGAGCAGGCGGTCGCGCAAGAGATCCAACGCCCGTTCGACCTGCTCAACGGTCCGCTGATGCGCGTCATGCTGCTGGAGATCACGGCCGCGCACCATGTGCTGGTGATCACCCAGCACCACATCATCTCCGACGGCTGGTCGATGCAAGTGATGGTCGACGAACTGCTGGCGCTGTATCAAGGCCAGGCGCCGTTGCCGGCCTTACCGATCCAGTACGCCGACTATGCCGTATGGCAGCGCGATTGGATGGCGGCCGGGGAGAAACAACGCCAACTCGATTACTGGCGTGCGCGCCTGGGCACCGAACACGCGGTGCTGGAACTGCCCCTGGACCACCCGCGCCCGGCGGTGCAAAGCCAGCGCGGTGCGCGTCGGCGTGTACACCTGGATAACGCCCTGGTGGCCGAGCTCAAGGCACTCGCCCAGCGCCAGGACGTGACTTTGTTCATGCTCCTGCTGGCGTCGTTCCAGACGTTGCTGCACCGCTACAGCGGCCAGGCCGAGATCCGCGTCGGGGTGCCGATCGCCAACCGCAATCGCCTGGAAACCGAGCGTCTGGTTGGCTTCTTCGTCAACACCCAGGTGCTCAAGGCCGACCTGCACGGGCAGATGGCCTTTGACCAGTTACTGGCCCAGGTCAAGCAACGTGCCCTGGAAGCCCAGGCCCATCAGGACTTGCCGTTCGAACAACTGGTAGAAGCGCTGCAACCGGAACGCAGTCTCAGCCATAACCCGTTGTTCCAGGTGATGTTCAATCACCAGGACAACCTGCGCGCCGGCCCGGTGCAACTGCCTGGCCTGGCTCTGCAGCCGGTGGATTGGACCGGTCACACGACCCAGTTCGACCTCAACCTGGAAACCGAGGAGTCCGTCGACGGCCTTTGGGCATCCCTGACCTACGCCACCGACCTGTTCGACGCCGCCACCCTGGAGCGCCTGGCCGTGCACTGGCAGAACCTGCTGCGCGCAGTGGTCAACGATGCCTCCCAGGCCCTGGACGAACTGGCGATGCTCAGCCCATCGCAATGGCAGCAGATGGTCGAAGACTGGAACCACACGACCGTCGACTACCCACGCGAGCGCTGTGTCCACCAGTTGTTCGAAGCACAAGCCCTGACACAGCCGCACGCCATCGCGCTGCAATTTAATGGCGAGGCCGTGAGCTACAGCGAACTCAACCGCCGCGCCAACCGCCTGGCCCATCGCCTGATCGCGGCGGGCGTTGGCCCGGACGTGCGGGTGGCGGTGCATGTGGAGCGTTCCCTGCACATGGTGGTCGGCCTGCTTGCGACCCTCAAGGCCGGTGGCGCCTATGTGCCGCTGGACCCGCAATTCCCGGCGGAGCGCCTGGCCTTCATGCTCGAAGACAGCCGCGCCCAGGTGCTGCTGACTCAGTCGCCGCTGATTGGGCGCCTGGTGCAACCGCAAGGCCTGCAGGTGCTTTTGGTCGAGGACGCCGGCGGTGACGAACACAACCCGCAGGTCAGCGTCACGCCGCAACACCTGGCCTATGTGATCTACACCTCCGGCTCCACCGGCAAGCCCAAGGGCGTGATGGTGCCGCACCAGGCGCTGTGCAGCTTTACCTGCGGCATGGCCGGCACCCTGGACATCGGCGCGCAGGCGCGGGTGCTGTCGCTGACGACGTTCTCGTTCGACATCTTTGCCCTGGAGCTGTACGTGCCGCTGACAGTCGGCGCCACGGTGCTGCTGAGCGGTCAGGAACTGGCGCTGGACCCGGAGGCGATAATCGACCTGGTCACCGCCCAATCCGCCAGCGTACTGCAAGCCACGCCGTCCACCTGGCGTATGCTGCTGGAAAGCCCACGTGCCGATGTGCTGCGCGGTATCAAGTGCCTGTGCGGCGGCGAAGCGCTGCCGGCCGATCTGGCCCAGCGCATGCTCGACCTGCAAGGCCCGGTATGGAACCTCTATGGTCCCACCGAAACCACCATTTGGTCGGCGGCCCATCGCCTGCTGGAGGCGCAACCTTTGGTCGGGCGCCCGATCGCCAACACCGCGTTGTTCATCCTCAATGCCGGGCTCAGTCCATGCCCGGTGGGTGCGGCCGGTGAACTGCTGATCGGCGGCGTCGGCCTGGCACGCGGCTACCACGCGCGGCCAGCCCTCACCGCCGAGCGTTTCGTGCCCAACCCGTACGGCGCGCCGGGCGAGCGCCTGTACCGCACCGGCGACCTGGCACGCTACCGTGCCGACGGCGTGGTGGAGTACATCGGCCGGGTCGACCATCAGGTCAAGGTGCGCGGTTTCCGTATCGAACTGGGCGAAATCGAAGCCTGCCTGCGCGAGCATGAAGGCGTTCGCGAAGCCGTGGTGCTGGCCGACAACGACCGCTTGATCGCCTACCTGGTGACGTCTGCGGCACAGCCGGCGCAAGCCTACACAGCGGCCTTGCGTGAGCGCCTGCCGGACTACATGGTGCCGGCGCACGTGATGTTCCTCGACAGCCTGCCCTTGACCCCCAACGGCAAGCTCGACCGTAAGGCCTTGCCCAAGGTCGATACCCGCCTGTTGCTGAAAAGCCATGTGGCCGCCGTCACCCCGCGCGAACAACAGGTCGCGGCGATCTGGGCCGAGGTGCTGGGCGTGCCCCAGGTCGGCCTTGACGACCATTTCTTCGAGCTGGGCGGGCATTCGCTGCTGGCTACGCGGGTGGTATCGCGGGTGCGCCAGGCACTGGCGCTGGAAGTGGCGCTCAAGACCCTGTTCGAACACCCATTGCTGGGTGACTTCGTGGTGGCCCTGGGTGAGGAGGGCGTGGTCGCGCCGGCGCTGCTCAAGGCCGATCGCAGCCAGCCGTTGCTGCTGTCGTATGCCCAGGAACGCCAATGGTTCCTCTGGCAACTCGACCCCGAAAGCGCCGCGTACCACATCCCCAGCGCCCTGCGTTTGACAGGCCCGTTGGACCTGGCGGCGCTGCAACGCAGCTTCGACACCTTGCTGGCACGCCATGAAAGCCTGCGCACCCATTTGCGCCAGGACGCCGCCGGTACGGTCCAAGTGATTGAAGACTCGGGCCTGATTGAAATCGATTTGGTCGACACCGATGAAGCCAGCCTCAAGGCACGGGTGGCTGACGTCGTTGCGCAGCCATTCGACCTGCTGCGCGGGCCGTTGCTGCGGGCCCGGTTGCTGCGCCTGGCCGAGGACGAACATGTGCTGGTGCTGGTGCAGCACCATATCGTCTCCGATGGCTGGTCGATGCAACTGATGGTCGAGGAGCTGGTGCAACTGTACGCCGCCTTCAGCCACGGGCAGACGCCAGCCCTGCCGGCCTTGCCGATCCAGTACGCCGACTATGCCGTGTGGCAGCGCCAATGGATGGAGGCGGGAGAGAAGGCCCGTCAACTGGCCTACTGGCGTGAGCAGTTGGGCGGTGTGCAGCCTGTGCTGGAATTGCCTTTCGACTACCTGCGCCCGGCCGTGCAAAGCCATCGCGGCGCTCGCCTGGGCATCGAGTTGCAACCGCAGCTGCTGGCCGGTTTGCGTCGCCTGGCGCAGAGCGCCGGAGTGACGTTGCCGATGGTGCTGCTGGCGTCCTACCAGGCGTTGCTGCACCGCTACAGCGGCCAGGAAGACGTGCGTGTCGGGGTGCCGATTGCCAACCGCAATCGCCTGGAAACCGAGGGGCTGATCGGTTTCTTCGTCAATACCCAGGTGCTCAAGGCCGATATCCACGGGCAGATGAGCGTTGTGCAACTGCTGCAACAGGTACGCCAACGTTCCCTCGAAGCCCAGGCCCACCAGGACCTGCCGTTCGAGCAGTTGGTCGAAGCGCTGCAGCCCGAGCGCAGCATGAGCCTGAGCCCACTGTTCCAGGTGATGTTCAACCATCGCGTGACCTCGGCAGCCAATCACCTGCAGCGCCTCACCGAACTGGACGTCGAGGTGCTGAGCTGGGATGAAGGCGTGGCCCAGTTCGACCTGGCACTGGACGTGGAGGAAAGCCAGGCGACCCTGCGTGCCTCCCTGAGCTACGCCACCGATCTGTTTGCCCCAGCCACTATTGAGCGCATGGCCGGCCACTGGCAAAACCTGTTGCAGGCGATGGTTGCCGACCAACAGCAATCCATCAGCCAACTCAACCTGCTGGGCCAGGATGAGCAACGACACATCCTGCAGCTGTGGAACCAGACTGACGCCGGCTTCTCGGCCGAGCGTCTGGTACACGAAATGGTTGCCGACCGCGCCGCCGAAAACCACGCTGCGGTGGCGGTCAAGTTCGATGCGCAAACCCTGAGTTATGGCGAGCTGGACCGCCAGGCCAACCGCCTGGCCCATGCCCTGATCGCCCGTGGCATCGGCCCCGAAGTGCGCGTGGCAATTGCCATGCCGCGCAGTGCCGAGAGCCTGGTGGCGTTCCTCGCGGTGATGAAAGCCGGCGGTGTGTATGTGCCGCTGGATATCGAGTACCCGCGTGATCGCCTGCTGTACATGATGCAGGACAGCCGTGCGAAGTTGCTGCTGACCCACACCAGTGCGTTGCCGCAACTGCCGATTCCCGAGGGCCTGGACAGCCTGGCCATCGATCGCACCGAGGCGTGGGCCGACTACAGCGACACCGCGCCGGAGGTAAAACTGCACGGCGACAACCTTGCCTACGTGATCTACACCTCCGGCTCCACCGGCCTGCCCAAGGGCGTGGCGGTGTCCCATGGGCCGTTGGTGGCGCACATCATCGCCACCGGCGAGCGTTATGAAACATCGCCGGCCGATTGCGAACTGCACTTCATGTCGTTCGCCTTCGACGGCTCCCACGAAGGCTGGATGCACCCGCTGATCAACGGCGCCAGCGTGCTGGTCCGTGACGACAGCCTGTGGTTGCCCGAGTACACCTACGCGCAGATGCACCGTCACAACGTGACCATGGCGGTGTTCCCGCCGGTGTACCTGCAACAACTGGCCGAGCATGCCGAGCGCGACGGTAATCCACCGAAAGTGCGTGTGTACTGCTTTGGCGGCGATGCGGTGGCGCAAGCCAGCTACGACCTGGCCTGGCGCGCGCTCAAGCCGACCTACCTGTTCAACGGCTACGGCCCGACCGAAACCGTGGTCACGCCGTTGCTGTGGAAAGCGCGCAAGGGCGACCCCTGCGGCGCCGTGTATGCACCGATTGGTACGCTATTGGGCAACCGCAGCGGCTACGTGCTGGACGCGCAACTCAACCTGCAACCCATCGGCGTCGCCGGTGAGCTGTACCTGGGCGGCGAGGGCGTGGCCCGTGGATACCTGGAACGTCCGGCGCTGACCGCCGAACGCTTCGTGCCGGACCCGTTCGGCAAGCCGGGCAGTCGCGTGTATCGCAGCGGCGACCTGACCCGTGGCCGCCCGGATGGCGTGGTGGATTACCTCGG
>NZ_FKLB01000047.1:0-120994 GCF_900067035.1 Pseudomonas sp. 1 R 17 | reverse complement strand
GGGTGTAGAACCGTAGACATCGTTTACATCTGAAACCGGGGACATCGTTTACACATTTGAGGCCTGGACGCGGGTCATACCTCGTCCAAGCCTCCCCAAGGGATAATCACACAGGTACAAATCCCAAGCTTCATCTTCAGCTTCTTTGAGCCCTATCCTTTCCCCGGACAGCGCCTCGCTGATAAATACCAACTTGCCGTTCCACTTGATCGATCCGTCCTGCCTGACGCTTCGAACTTTCATTTCTGCCGGATATTCCACATCGGGCAAGCATCCTGGATAAATTCGGGTGGACGGCACATACAAGTCTCCCGGACGTTTCATGCCGAGCGCTTCGTGAGGGCGTACGTAATTAAACTCATGCCTGAAATGCTCCAGCAAAAGCTGCTGCTCGACTAAGTTTTTCCCTAAGGGCAACTCAAGTTTCAAGCTACGGTGCATTCGTTCATGGCGACCATTCTGGGCGGGTCTTCCCGGCATGGTTCGCTCGGGATAAATACCCAGCCGAATCCACCAAACTGCCAGTGTGGATATTCTTGCCAGGCCAGGAGAGGCGAACGGTACCCCGTTGTCCGAACGGATAACTTCCGGCATGCCGTACTCCTGAAAAAGCCTCTCAAAGGCCTGTTTTACAGGCTGGGTCATGATCTTGGGATGGGCCCTGCACGCTAAAATCAGCCGCGACGCATGGTCTGTGACGGTCAAAGGGAAGCACATCTGAGCATTAAGCATCTTGAACTGCCCTTTGTAGTCAGCACACCACGTCTTGTTAGGTTCGTCGGCCTTTCGCATTTGTGCGTGGGAAATGCTGTGTCGGCGTTTGAAGCGCCGCTTTTTGACGAGCCCAAGTCGGTCAAGCCATTGACCGGCCGTACTTGGAGAGGGCCAGGTGACGGAGGGATCTTCCAGCCGTAATAGCTCGAGAAGCTTTTTCGGCCCCCATTTATCGTGAGCCTCCTTCATCGCGACTACACGGGCCAAAATCTCGTCGTCGGTTTTATTTGGGCTGTTGTGAGGTCGCCGGGACAGTTCGGATAAAGACCTCAAATCGCCGTCGTGCCGGGCAATCCACTTATCGACGGTAGGTCGGCTAACGTCAAAGCGGCGTGCCAACTGGCTTTTGGTGAAGTTGCCAGAAAGCCAATCAGCTACCAGCTTGATTCTTTGATTCATGGGGGACTCTTGGTTCCAGGGCATGATCAGTTACCTCCTGATCATGCGTATTAGCCTGTAAACCATGTCCCCGGTTAGAAATGTAAACGATGTCCCCGGTTTGTACCGGGGCAAGCCCCCTCCCACACTGACCGCATTCCAAATGGGTGTACTCGATCAAATGTGGGAGGGGGCTACACCCCGATGGCTGTGGTACCGCCACTACAACTCATCGATATGCCGATAATCCAACTGCAACCCCACCGCCAGCTCCTGGGCCCGCCCCAACCTGATCGGCCCGCGCTCGATATCCACCAGCAACCCCGCACACGCCAGTAACGGCAACCCGGTAATGTCCTTCAGCCGCCCATCCGTAATCACCAGTACACGCTGCTGCTCGGCCGGATAACGCTTGCGCCGCGCCACCAGCCAATGCCCGGCCTCGGTCAGCGCCGCCAGCAACGGCGTACCACCGCCCGCGCCCAACTGATCCAGCCAGCCCGCCAGGCCTTTCGCAGCTTTCAACCCCTGTACCTGCCACTTCGGCGCCTGGCCGCTGGCGGTCAACAACGCTATGCGCGCCCGTTGCCGGTAAGCATCGTCAAACAGCTGGGCGAGCAAGCCCTTGGCGTCGGTTAATGCACGATGCCGCCGCGTGGACGCCGACGCATCCACGATCACCAGCCACAACTCATGGGCCGAGCGGCTGCGCAGGTGGTAGCGCAGGTCTCCACGGGAGTGCGGCCGGCCGCCGAGCAAGGTGCCCGGCCAGTTGATCGAACCCAGCTGTGCGCTGCGTGCCTTGCCCTGCCTGCCGTTGTCCAGTCGCCCCGCCTTGGGCCGGGCATCCGCCCCCGCGTCAGGTCGGGGGCGAATGCCTAGGGCTTTTTTGGCCAGGTGGGCACGTCTCGGCGCGTGCCAGTAGGCAGGGCCGGTGCGGGCATATCGCCCCATTGGCCTTGGCCGGGCGAGGTGTCCGAGGGTGTCGGCGCCTGCCCTGGCTTGGGTGGACTGGCCGGTGGGGATTGCGCCTGGCGACGGTGGCGCAAGGCGAATTCCGCCACCGCTTCGATGTCTTCTTCGGCAATGGTATCCGCGCCCCGCCACGCCGCATGGGCCCGGGCGCCGCGCAGCCAGACCAGGTCGGCGCGCAAGCCGTCGACACCGGCGGCAAAGCAACGCTCGGTGATCTGCGCCAGGGCCTGATCATCCAGCTCGATACTGTCCAGCCGCGCCCGCGCCTGGGTGCAGCGCTCGCGTAACGCCGCCTGCTGCCCGGCCCACTGGGTGCAGAACGCGGCGGGGTCACTGTCGAAATCCAGGCGCCGCCGGATGATCTGCCCGCGCTCGGCCGGCAGCGTCTGCCCGCTCAGCGCCACGTTAAAACCGAAGCGATCCAGCAACTGCGGGCGCAACTCGCCCTCCTCCGGGTTCATGGTGCCGATCAGCACAAAGCGCGCCGAATGGCGGTGGGAAATGCCGTCGCGTTCGATCAGGTTGGTGCCGCTGGCGGCGACGTCGAGCAACAGGTCCACCAGGTGATCGGGCAGCAGGTTGACTTCATCCACATACAACACGCCGCCGTCGGCCTTGGCCAGCACCCCAGGGGAAAACTGCGCGCGGCCTTCGCTCAGCGCGGCATCCAGGTCCAGGGTCCCCACCAGGCGCTCTTCAGTGGCGCCCAACGGCAAGGTGACGAATTGGCCGCTGGCCAGCAGATCCGCCAGACCACGGGCCAGGGTGGATTTGGCCATGCCACGCGGGCCTTCGATCAGCACGCCGCCGATCTTCGGGTCGATGGCGGTCAGGCACAGCGCCAGTTTCAGGTCGTCGGCAGCGACCACGGCGGACAGTGGGAAATGGGGAATATCGGTCATCCGTTCTCTCTTTAAATTCTGCTGTACAAGTAATCACCCGGTCATGAACAAGCTACTTGTGGTGAGCGGGCTTGCCCCGCTCACCACAACAAGCCCGCCAGCCACAACAAGCCGCATCTCGCGTTCTAGCTGTCTTCTTCTATATCCAGCAACAGGTTTTCCAACGCCTCGCGATACGCCCCCGGTTCCTGCCACAAACCGCGCTGCTGGGCTTCGAGCATGCGCTCGGTCATATCACGCAGCGCTGCGGGGTTGTGCTGCTGCACAAAGGCCCGGGTGTCAGGGTCCAGCAGGTAGGCGTCGGCGAGCAATGCATATTGATGATCGTCGATCAGCGCCGTGGTGGCGTCGAAGGCGAACAGATTGTCCACGGTCGCGGCCATTTCAAACGCACCTTTATAGCCATGGCGCTTCACGCCGTCGATCCACTTGGGGTTGGCGGCGCGGGAACGGATCACCCGGTTCAGCTCTTCCTTCAAGGTGCGAATCCTCGGCAGGTCCGGCTGGCTATGGTCGCCGTGATAGCTGGCGGCCTTGTCGCCGCTCAGGGTTTCCACGGCGGCGAGCATGCCGCCCTGAAATTGGTAGTAGTCGTTGGAGTCGAGCAGGTCGTGCTCGCGGTTATCCTGGTTCTGCAACACCGCCTGCACCTGGCTCAGGCGCTGGGCAAACTGTGCACGAGCAGCGGTGCCTTCGTCGGAGCCGCCATAGGCGTAGCCGCCCCAATTCAGGTAGACCTCAGCCAGGTCCTCGCGGCTTTGCCACAGGCGCCCGTCAATGGCGCCCTGCACGCCCGCGCCGTAGGCACCGGGCTTAGCCCCGAAGATACGCCAGCCGGCCTGTTTCGCTGCGGCCTCTGCATCCAGGCCGGAGGCCAGCAACGCCGCGCGCTCACTGCGCACCTTGGCGGCCAGCGGGTTCATGTCGTCCGGCTCATCCAGGGCCGCCACCGCCTGTACCGCCGCGTCGAACAGGCGGATCAGGTTGGCGAAGGCATCGCGGAAAAACCCGGACACGCGCAAGGTGACGTCCACGCGCGGGCGGTCCAGCAGGCTGATGGGCAGGATTTCAAAGTCATCCACCCGTTGACTGCCGGTGGCCCACACCGGCCGCACGCCCATCAGCGCCATGGCCTGGGCAATGTCGTCGCCACCGGTGCGCATGGTGGCCGTGCCCCACACCGACAGGCCGAGCTGGCGCAGGTGATCGCCGTGGTCCTGCAGGTGCCGCTCAAGTATCAGGTTGGCGGACTGGAAGCCGATGCGCCACGCGGTGGTCGTCGGCAGGTTACGCACATCGACGGTGAAGAAATTGCGCCCGGTCGGCAGCACATCCAGGCGCCCCCGGCTCGGCGCACCGCTTGGGCCGGCCGGAACAAAGCGCCCGCCGAGGGCCTCCAGCAAGCCGTGCATTTCCGCCGGGCCGCAGGCATCCAGGCGTGGCGCCACGACGCTGCGCAGGCTTTCGATCACCGCCTTCACCTCTTCCCAGCCGGGCTCTTCCAGCTGTTCCAGCGGCCCTTCCAACGCCTGCTCGATCATTCGCGCCGCATACAACTCCAAGCGCTCGCGGGTATCCCCGGCGGTGCGCCACTGCTGCCCATCGATCTTCTGCAACACTGCCGGGCGTCGCCCGGTCCAGGGCTCGGCCAGGGCACAGTCCAGCGGGTCAAAACCCAGCGCGAACGCCTTGGCCAACACGCGCAGCAGGCTCGATTGCGGGCCACGGCCGTCTCCACGCGGGATGCGCAGCAAGGCCAGCAAGGTGTCGATGCGCAAGCGGCCCACGGGGGATTCGCCAAAGATGTGCAGGCCGTCGCGGATCTGCGACTCCTTCAAGTCGCACAGGTAGGTGTCGAGGCGCGGCAGCCAGATAGCGGCATCGGCGTCGCCATCCAGCTCAAGCTCCTGGTCGATGCGGGTTTCGCGCACCAGCTTGAGGATGTCTTTTTGCAGCTCGCGGGCCCGGCGTGGGTCGAGCAGTTGGGCTTCGTAGTATTCGTCCGCCAACAGCTCAAGGTCCCGCAGCGGCCCGTAGGTTTCGGCGCGGGTCAGCGGCGGCATCAGGTGGTCGATGATCACCGCCTGGGTGCGCCGCTTGGCCTGGGCGCCCTCGCCCGGGTCGTTGACGATAAACGGGTAGATGTTCGGCAGCGGTCCCAGCAGCGCATCCGGCCAGCAGTTTTCCGAGAGCCCCACGCCCTTGCCCGGCAGCCATTCGAGGTTGCCGTGCTTGCCCACATGGATCACGCCATGGGCGCCGTAGGTGTGGCGCAACCAGAAGTAGAACGCCAGGTAGCCATGGGGCGGCACCAGGTCCGGGTCGTGGTACACCGCGCTGGCATCCACCTGGTAACCCCGGGCCGGCTGGATACCGACGAAGGTCTGGCCCTGGCGCAGGCCGGCAATCATCAGGCGGCCGTCACGGAACATTGGATCGTTGTGCGGCGCGCCCCATCGCTCCAGCACCGCCTGGCGGTTGGATTCAGGCAAACGCTTGAACATCGCCTCGTAGTCGTCCAGGCCGAGGCTTTGATGGCAGGGGCGCAGGTCGAGGCTGTCGAGGTCGTTGGTGACGCCGCCGAGCAGGTCATGGATCAGTGCAGTGCCGCTCTCAGGCAGTTGATCCGGCACCGGATAGCCTTCGGCCTGCAGGGCACGCAGGATATTCAGCGCGGCGGCCGGGGTGTCCAGGCCCACACCATTGCCGATACGGCCGTCGCGGGTCGGGTAGTTGGCAAGGATCAGGGCGATGCGTTTATCCTCATTCGGTACCCGTGCCAGCTCGACCCAACGGCGCGCCAGCTCGGCGACGAAATCCATGCGTTCGGGCGCTGCGCGGTAGCACACCACGTCCGACTGGCTGCGCTCGCTGCGCCAGGCCAGATCCTTGAAGCTGATCGGACGGCTGATAATGCGCCCGTCCAGCTCCGGCAAGGCAATGTGCATCGCCAAGTCGCGCGGGCCAAGACCTTGCTCGCTGGCCTGCCAGCCCGGCTGGTTATCCTGGGCGCAGATCGCCTGGATCACCGGGATATTGCGACGAAACGGACGCAGATGCGGGGCTTCGGGGCTGGATTGGGCAAAACCGGTGGTGTTCAGGATCACCGCCGCGCCGACCTCATCCAGCAGGTCCTCGACCACCGCCAGGCAGCCGGGTTCTTTCAAACTGGCCACCGCCATCGGCAACGGGTTAAGGCCCGCCGCCTGCAAGCGCTGGCAGAACACATCGATAAAACCGGTATTGGCCGCCTGCAGGTGCGAGCGGTAGAACAGCACCGCCGCCACGGGCCAATCCGCGTGCCAATCGGTCTGCCAGTCATTGAGGCGAGGGTTGGCTTTGTGCGGGTGATAGATCGCGGTGCGCGGCAAGGTCTGCGGCTCGGCCCACGGGTAATCGCGGTCCAAGTAGCCGCTGGCCAGGCAGCGGAAAAAATCCAGCGCGTTAGCGAGCCCGCCCTGGCGCAGGAAGTGCCACAGGCGGTCGCGCTGTTCGGCACTCACCGTGCTCAGGCCGCTGAGTTCCGGGTCCGGGCGGTCATCCCCCGGCACCAGGATCAGCGTAACGCCGCGCTCGGCCAGCTCAACCAGGCGCTCGATGCCGTAGCGCCAATAACCGATGCCGCCGTGCAGGGAAATCAGGATGACCTTGGCGTGGCGCAGCACCTCGTCGACATACAAATCGACCGAAGCGTGGTTCTGCACCTGCATCGGGTTGGCCAGGCGCAGGCTGGGGTAATCCTCGGGCAACTGCTGGGCCGCTTCGGCCAGCAGCGCCAGGCTGGAATCGCCGCTGCACAGGACCACCAGTTCGGCGGGGGTTTGGCCAAGGTCGGCAATATTGTCGTCCGCGACGAAACCACCGGGCTGAGTCCTGAGCAGGTGCATGGGTTAAACGCTGAGGGCAGCGCGCAGTTGCGCTTCGAGGCCCGCCGCATCCAGCGCCTGGCCGATCAGCACCAGCCGTGTGATGCGCGCTTCGTCGGCGCCCCAGGCACGGTCGAAGTGCTTGTCGAAACGCGTACCCACACCCTGGATCAGCAGGCGCATCGGCTTGTTCGGGATGGCGGCGAAGCCTTTGACCCGCAGGATACCGTGCTGAACCACCAACTGGTTCAGGGCGTCGAGCAGCAGCGCTTCGTCGGCTTGGGGCAGGTCGATGGAGATGGAATCGAAGGCGTCGTGATCATGCTCGTCTTCACCTTCGTGGTGATGATCGTGGTGGCTATGGCGAGCGTCGATATGTTCTTCGGAACCCGCGCCCAGGCCGATCAATACGTCCAACGGCAGGCGACCGCTGCTGGCTTCGATGATCTTCACCGCCGGCGGCAGCTCTTCGGCGACTTCCAGGCGCACGCGGGCCAGGTCTTCGGCGCTGATCAGGTCGGATTTGTTGAGGATCACCAGGTCGGCGCTGGCCAGTTGGTCGGCAAACAGCTCGTGCAGCGGCGATTCGTGGTCCAGGTTCGGGTCGAGCTTGCGTTGGGCATCGACCTGATCCGGGAACGCGGCGAACGTGCCGGCGGCCACGGCCGGGCTGTCGACCACGGTGATGACCGCATCAACCGTGCAGGCGCTGCGGATTTCCGGCCACTGGAAGGCCTGCACCAAGGGTTTTGGCAGGGCCAGGCCCGAGGTTTCGATAAGGATATGGTCGAGGTCGCCACGACGGGCGACCAGTTCGCGCATCACCGGGAAGAACTCCTCCTGCACGGTGCAGCACAGGCAGCCGTTGGCCAGCTCGTACACACGGCCGTTGGCCTCTTCTTCGGTGCAGCCGATGGAGCACTGCTTGAGGATCTCACCGTCGATGCCCAACTCGCCGAACTCGTTGACGATTACCGCAATGCGACGGCCCTGGGCGTTGTCGAGCATATGGCGCAGCAAGGTGGTCTTGCCCGAGCCAAGGAAGCCGGTAACGATGGTGACGGGGAGTTTGGCCAGTGTTTTCATCGGATGCCCTTTGGGGCGGGCATACGGGACGATAGGCACTGCGGCGGCGCGCAGAAGCGGATTTCGTCACCGGATCACCCCGCCCGGTTGAATTGGAAAATCGGTGGCGAGGCAGGTCTCCTGGCTTGGGGCTTGCGGGTCTTGCGACCGGCGCCGACTGCGCCTTCCCGCCGCAGTGGCAGTGGCGTGGCAGTCAGATAAACCCTTCACAGTTGCGGGGGCAGCCGCGGCTTGGACCGCGTTCCCTTCTTAGCTTCGGCCTGGGCCGAAGAACCTCGAGGGTGCAAGGCTACAGGGGCTCGCCGCATTTGACTACCGTCCCCGGCCCATGCTCTCCTACACATCTTGTTTCGGGTGCCCTTCACAGGGTGAAACGGGAAACCGGTGAGTCATGGCGTCATGACGAGTCCGGTGCTGCCCCCGCAACGGTAAGCGAGTGAAGCGTCAGATCCACTGTGCCTGTACGGCATGGGAAGGCGACGCTTTATAGACCCAGTGTCCCTCGCAAGCCCGGAGACCGGCCCGAATAACATCGAATAACAAACCCGCGGTGGGCGGGCGCTGTTAAAACCCTGCGTGCCTGGCTCGCGGAGTTTGCATGCGCTCGTGTCACCTTGACACCTGAAAGGGACGCGCCATGTCGATCATCAGCAGCACCTCGCACACCGCCAGCAGCTCCGCCACCCTCAGCCAACGCCTGACCGCCGCCATCGGTGCGTCGATCCTCGGCGCGTGCCTGGTGTACTTCGCCGGTTTCTCGCACATCGAGGCGGTGCACAACGCTGCCCACGATACCCGCCACAGCGCCGCGTTCCCGTGCCACTGAGGCCTGCCGACATGATCAAGCGTATTGCGCAAACCGCAGGGTTCACCGGCCTGCTGGCCGCCCTGCTGCTGACCCTGCTGCAAAGCTTCTGGGTCGCGCCGCTGATTCTGCAGGCGGAAACCTTTGAAAAGGCCCCGGCCGCGACTGAAGTGGCCCATGAGCACGCCGCTGGCGCCGCCGCACACACCCACGACGCCGAAGCCTGGGAGCCGGAAGACGGCTGGCAGCGCGTGCTGTCGACCACCGGCGGCAACCTGGTGGTGGCCGTCGGCTTCGCCCTGATGCTGGCCGGCCTCTACACCCTGCGCGCACCGACCCGCACGACCCAAGGCTTGCTGTGGGGCCTGGCCGGTTACGCGACCTTTGTGCTGGCGCCCACCCTGGGCCTGCCACCGGAGCTGCCGGGCACTGCCGCCGCTGACCTGGCACAACGGCAGATCTGGTGGATCGGCACCGCTGCCTCCACGGCGGCCGGGATTGCGCTGATCGTGTTTGGTCGCAACTGGCTGCTGAAAGTCCTGGGCGTGGCGATCCTGGTGGTGCCGCATGTGATCGGTGCACCGCAGCCGGAAACCCATTCGATGCTGGCGCCGGAAGCCCTCGAAGCGCAGTTCAAGATCGCTTCGCAGTTGACCAACGTGGCGTTCTGGCTGGCCCTTGGCCTGATCAGTGCCTGGTTGTTCCGCCGCAACCGCGACGATCAATACTCGGCATGACCCTGGTGGTCGGCCTGGGTTGCCAGCGGGGTTGTGATGTCGACACCCTGCTGGCGCTGTTCGACAGCGCCCTCGCCGCAGGCGGGATCGAGCGTCAGCGTGTCAGCGCGCTGGCCAGTATTGACCGCAGGCAGGATGAGCCCGGATTACTCGCCCTGGCCCGGTTGCTCAACCTGCCGTTGCAGCGTTTCAGCGCCGGGCAACTGGCGGCTTATGAAGCTAGGCTGAGTCACCGGTCCACGGTCGCCTTCGCCCATACCGGCTGTTACGGCATCGCCGAAAGTGCCGCCCTGGCCCTGGCCGAACAGCTCTGCGGCGGCCCTGCCCGTTTGCTGATCACCCGCCAGAAAAACGCCCAGGCCACCTTTGCATTGGCCGGCGCCGGCTAAAATCCCGATAATCGCCCATCCCGATCATGAGCAATCTTCATGCTCGCCCGTTTTTCCACAGGAATCCTCCATGACCGTCTACTTCATCGGCGCCGGCCCCGGCGATCCGGAATTGATCACCGTCAAAGGCCAACGCCTGATCCGCAGTTGCCCGGTGATCATCTATGCCGGCTCGCTGGTGCCGGCGGCGGTGCTGGAGGGTCATCAGGCGCAACAGGTGGTCAACAGCGCCGAACTGCACCTGGAACAGATCATCGAACTGATCAAGACCGCCCACGCCAACGACCAGGATGTGGCCCGCGTGCACTCCGGCGACCCGAGCCTGTATGGCGCGATTGGCGAGCAGATCCGTTACCTGCGCGAGTTGGGCATCCCCTTCCAGATCATTCCCGGCGTCACCGCAGTGGCCGCCTGCGCAGCGTTGCTGGAGACCGAACTGACCTTGCCGGACATCGCCCAAAGCGTGATCCTGACCCGCTACGCCGATAAAACCCGCATGCCGGCCGGAGAGGACTTCGACAGCCTGGCCCGGCATGGCACCACCATGGCGATTCATCTGGGGGTCAACCATTTGGACAAGATCGTCGCCGAACTGCTGCCGCACTACGGAGCAGACTGCCCGATTGCCGTGGTACACCGGGCGACATGGCCGGATCAGGATTGGGCCGTCGGCACGCTCAGCGATATTGCCCACAAAGTCGCCGCCAAGGGCTTTCGGCGTACGGCGTTGATTGTGGTAGGTCGGGTACTGGCGAGTGATAGTTTCAGTGAGTCGTCGTTGTATCGGGCAGGGCATGCGCACCTTTATCGACCTTGATGATTTACTTCAAAAAATCAAAGCAATCCATTGATTTAAATGACTAAATACAAAAAATTTTGGAGGGGGCTTGCCCCCTCCCACACTTAATCCTACTTGTTAGATAGATGGCATAACTGTTTGAATTTTAATAATAAAAAACGACGCTCACGGGCGCCGTTTTTTGTTCGCAGTGAACACCTTAGTAGTAGGCGTTTTCTTTCTGCGTGTGGTCTGTCACGTCACGGACGCCCTTGAGCTCCGGAATACGCTCGAGCAAGGTCCGCTCGATGCCCTCGCGCAGGGTCACGTCTGCCTGGCCGCAGCCCTGGCAGCCGCCGCCGAACTTCAATACGGCAATGCCGTCTTCGACGACGTCGATCAGGCTGACCTGACCACCGTGGCTCGCGAGCCCAGGGTTGATCTCGGTTTGCAGATAGTAGTTGATGCGCTCGTTGACCGGGCTGTCGGCGTTGACGTTCGGCACCTTGGCGTTGGGCGCCTTGATGGTCAATTGGCCGCCCATGCGGTCGGTGGCGTAGTCGACCACGGCATCGTCCAGGAAGGCTTCGCTGAAGTTGTCGATATACGCGGTGAAGCTTTTCAGCCCCAGGGCGGTGTCTTCAGGTTTCTCTTCACCGGGCTTGCAGTAGGCGATGCACGTCTCGGCGTACTGGGTGCCAGGCTGGGTGATAAAGACGCGGATGCCGATACCCGGGGTGTTCTGCTTGGACAGCAGGTCAGCCAGGTAATCGTGGGCGGCGTCGGTAATGGTTATGGCAGTCATGGAAACTCCTCACAGGCTTGCCGGCAGTTTACGCCAAAATATTACGCAGGTACAAAGTCCGAGTAATTTTGTCGGAAAAGACGCTGACCTCTGTCAGAGGTTTTCATAACGGTTCATATCCAGCACCCCCTCTTCCACCGGCGTCGTCTCGCGGATGTACTGGGACAAATCGTGGAAATACTGCCAGAACAACGGGTGGCTGCGGCGCACGCCCCAGCGGTCGACAATTTTCTCAAAGCGATTGGCGTCCTTGGCCCGCTCCATTTCGGCGACGAATTCGGGCACTTCCTGGGCAGGGATGTTGAACATGAAGTTCGGGTAACTGCTGAGCACTCCAGGGTAAAGGGTCAGTGTGTCCAGGCCCGGCTGATAGCGATAAGCCTCGCCCAGCAGAAATGCCACGTTACTGTGAGCACGATTGCGCAGCAGGCTGTAGACCACGCGCTTGCCGCTGGCGGTTTCGACGCGCAGCATCGTCGCTTCGGGTAACTGGTCAATCACCTTGAGCCCCGCCGCAGGGCGTGAAGTCAGGCGGCTGAGCGCCTGTTCGGCGTCCTGCAGCGCCGGGTCGATACCGTCGCGCGAACAAAACGCGCCCCCGCAACGGTTGATCGGATCCGGGCTGGCATTCAGGTCACCGTAGCGGGCAAGCAACTGGTTGGCGAAGTCGCGCTTGGGGTCCTTTTTATCCAGGTGCAAGGCAGTAGGCGTGTCGTCGTCGATGGCTTCGTAATCCAGCCACAGCTTGATCTTGCCGCTGTTCTGGTACCAATCATCCATAAACGCATCGCGGCTATCGGCCGGCATCAGGCGCAGGAAGTTCTGCTCGGCACCGTTGCGGATCAGGTCGAAGTACAGCCGGGTCTGGGCCTGGTGCGATACGTTGCCGAACACATCGAAATTGACCACCAGTTGGTAATAGGTGCGCTCGAGCAACGGATAGTCGAACAACCACAGTGTCTGCGGGACTTCACCAATCAGGCCCTTATTGACCGAGGCGCTGTCGAAGTGGCGGAAGATGCTTAACAGGGCATTGTCATTGCCGGCCCACAGGGTCGACCAACTGGGTGCCGGCAACTCGGAATAGCTGTCTCGCCGCAGGGCTTCGTACTGGTTGCGCTTATCGCGGTATTCGAGCCACAGGCTGAGCACACTGCCCACATCGTCATTCTGCCCTGGCATCGCCAGCAACGGCGTGACCTGGCCGCGATAGCGCGCATCGGTGACGTACAGGTCGTGGTCGGGCGCCTGGAACAACGCCCAGAAATTGTCGCGGATCACGTCCGTGGCAATTTGCCCGCGGCACACCGGCCCGCGAATAAACGTGCGCACAAAGTATTCGGCGTTATCCAGCATGAACTGGTAACGCGCCTGGGCCGGAATCGCCTCGAAAGTCTCGAAAGGGTTGGCCCGCCGGCCGGGGCCGTAGCCGGGCAAGGCGCTGACCTGCCAGTCGCCGCTGTAGAACAGGGCTTTGATCCGCGCCATTTTCTCCGCGCTGAGGGGGTAGGTGATGTGGGTCTTGTGGACGATCACCCCTTCCACGGGCCACAGGCGGTAGTACACACGGGTGCCGGGATCGTCATTGGGGCGGCGGGTATTGATCAGGTCAATCGGCTGGCCGCTGGGGGTACGCGAGCGCACCCACTGGAAGAAATGCCCAGGCTCACCGTCTTCGAAATACAGATGCGCAATGAACAGATGCTCGAACAACCAGCGGGCCACCAGGCTTTCCCGCGCGCCGGGGGCGTTGAGCAGGTTCTCCCATCGCAGCACCTGTGCGGCTTCCCGGGCGCTGGGGGCCACGCCTTGCTGGTCAATCGGTGCACCAGAGGCCAGCCAGCGTTGCAGGGTCTGGTACTGCTGGTCACTCAGGCCGGTGACCGCCAACGGCATGCCCTCCTTGGGATGGGCACCGGCATAGGCGTTGAACTCGCCGGGTGTGGCGCACATGTTTTCGCGGTTCAGGCCCAATACGATCTCTTCGGGCAGCCTGGCATTGGGCTTCAGCGCTGCGGTATGCCCCAGCTCCAGCATGCGCGCCATCAGCGCCGCCTGGCTGCCCTGGGCGTCGAGAACCGAATAAAAACCCTTCTGCTGCCACGCCTGCTTGCCGAAGGCGTCATAGAACAAGCGCGTGGTGGGTGTGGCCTGGCTGCGCTCGCCGTCGTACACCGGCACTTTGGTCGCACCGCGCGCCGCGCCCTCGGCACTGCCCAGGTTCAGTTGGCAGGCCGAGTCGTAGCACGCATGGCAAGCCACGCACTTCTCGGTGAAGATCGGTTGAATATCGCGCGTATAGGAGATCGCCTGAGGGGGACCTTCCGCCAGAGCGGTACTGGCTATCAATGCCAGGACGGCGCTGACGATAAGACGAAGTGACATGTATCCGGTCCCGATTCAATACGTGCGATTTATAAGTCGCGGTGATTCTACCGGGCCATGCCCCCTCTCAACATGAGCGATATTCATGCAAAACCCGGACATGCCGCAAATCCGCACAGGTTTGTTATGATCCACGCCCTCCGTAATGCCTGACCAGAGTAGTCCCATGTCCGATCGTAGCGCTCGTCTGCAAGCCCTTCACCACGCCCTCAAGGAACGCATCCTGATCCTCGACGGCGGCATGGGCACGATGATCCAGAGCTATAAACTGGAAGAACACGACTACCGCGGCAAACGCTTCGCCGACTGGCCGAGCGACGTCAAGGGCAACAACGACCTGCTGGTGCTCACCCGCCCGGACGTGATCGGCGGGATCGAGAAGGCCTACCTGGATGCCGGAGCCGACATCCTCGAAACCAACACCTTCAACGCCACCCGTATCTCCATGGCCGACTACGGCATGGAAGAACTGGCCTATGAACTGAACGTCGAAGGCGCACGCCTGGCGCGCAGGATCGCCGATGCCAAGACCGCCGAGAACCCGGCCAAGCCGCGTTTCGTCGCCGGCGTCCTCGGCCCGACCAGCCGCACCTGCTCGCTGTCGCCCGATGTGAACAACCCCGGCTACCGCAACGTCACCTTCGATGAACTGGTGGAGAACTACACCGAGGCCACCCAAGGCCTGATCGAGGGCGGTGCCGACCTGATCCTGATCGAGACCATCTTCGACACCCTCAACGCCAAGGCCGCGATCTTCGCCGTGCAGGGTGTGTTCGAAGCGCTCGGTATCGAATTGCCGATCATGATCTCCGGCACCATCACCGACGCCTCCGGCCGTACCCTCTCGGGCCAGACCACTGAAGCCTTCTGGAACTCGGTCGCCCACGCCAAGCCGATTTCCGTGGGCCTGAACTGCGCCCTCGGCGCCAGCGAGCTGCGCCCGTACCTGGAAGAGCTGTCCAACAAAGCCAATACCCATGTGTCCGCGCACCCCAACGCCGGCCTGCCCAATGAATTCGGCGAGTACGACGAATTGCCGTCGGAAACCGCCAAGGTCATCGAAGAGTTCGCCCAGAGCGGCTTCCTCAATATCGTCGGCGGCTGCTGCGGCACCACCCCGGGCCATATCGAAGCCATCGCCAAGGCCGTGGCCGGCTACGCGCCGCGCACCATCCCAGACATCCCCAAGGCCTGCCGTCTGTCGGGCCTGGAGCCGTTCACGATTGATCGCAGTTCGTTGTTCGTCAACGTCGGCGAGCGCACCAACATCACCGGTTCTGCGCGTTTCGCCCGCCTGATCCGCGAGGACAACTACACCGAAGCCCTGGAAGTCGCCCTGCAACAGGTGGAAGCCGGCGCCCAGGTGATCGACATCAACATGGACGAGGGCATGCTCGATTCGAAGAAGGCCATGGTGACCTTCCTCAATCTGATTGCCGGCGAGCCGGACATCTCCCGCGTACCGATCATGATCGACTCCTCCAAGTGGGAAGTGATCGAAGCCGGCCTCAAGTGCATCCAGGGCAAGGGCATCGTCAACTCCATCAGCATGAAGGAAGGGGTCGAGCAGTTCATTCACCACGCCAAGCTGTGCAAGCGCTACGGCGCCGCCGTGGTGGTGATGGCGTTCGACGAAGCCGGCCAGGCCGACACCGAAGCGCGCAAGAAGGAAATCTGCAAGCGCTCCTACGACATCCTGGTCAATGAAGTCGGCTTCCCGCCGGAAGACATCATCTTCGACCCGAACATCTTCGCGGTCGCCACCGGCATCGAAGAGCACAACAACTACGCCGTCGATTTCATCAACGCCTGCGCCTATATTCGCGACGAGCTGCCGTATGCGCTGACCTCCGGTGGCGTGTCCAACGTGTCGTTCTCGTTCCGTGGCAACAACCCGGTGCGTGAGGCGATCCACTCGGTGTTCCTGCTGTATGCGATCCGCAACGGCCTGACCATGGGTATCGTCAACGCCGGCCAGTTGGAGATCTATGACCAGATCCCGGCCGAGCTGCGCGATGCCGTGGAAGATGTAGTCCTCAACCGCACCCCGGAAGGCACCGACGCCCTCCTCGCCATTGCCGACAAGTACAAGGGCGACGGCAGCGTAAAAGAAGCCGAGACCGAAGAATGGCGCGGCTGGCCGGTCAACAAGCGCCTGGAACACGCGCTGGTCAAGGGCATCACCACCCATATCGTCGAAGACACCGAAGAATCGCGGCAGTCGTTCGCGCGCCCGATCGAAGTGATCGAAGGCCCGCTGATGTCCGGCATGAACATCGTTGGCGACCTGTTCGGCGCCGGCAAGATGTTCCTGCCCCAGGTGGTGAAATCCGCCCGCGTGATGAAGCAGGCCGTGGCCCACTTGATCCCGTTCATCGAGCTGGAAAAAGGCGACAAGCCGGAAGCCAAGGGCAAGATCCTGATGGCCACGGTGAAGGGCGACGTGCACGACATCGGCAAGAACATCGTCGGCGTGGTACTCGGCTGCAACGGCTATGACATCGTCGACCTCGGCGTAATGGTGCCGGCCGAGAAGATCCTGCAGGTGGCCAAGGAGCAGAAGTGCGACATTATCGGGCTGTCCGGCCTGATCACGCCGTCCCTGGACGAGATGGTGCATGTGGCCCGCGAGATGCAGCGCCAGGATTTCCACCTGCCGCTGATGATCGGCGGTGCGACCACCTCCAAGGCGCACACGGCGGTGAAGATCGAGCCCAAGTACAGCAACGACGCGGTGATCTACGTCACCGACGCCTCCCGTGCGGTGGGCGTGGCCACGCAGCTGCTGTCCAAGGAATTGAAGGCCGGCTTCGTCGAGAAGACCCGCCTGGAATACATCGACGTGCGTGAGCGCACCTCCAACCGCAGTGCGCGCACCGAACGCCTGAGCTACCCGGCGGCCATCGCCAAGAAGCCGCAGTTCGACTGGAGCACCTACGCGCCGGTCAAGCCAACCTTCACCGGTTCCAGGGTGCTGGACAATATCGACCTCAACGTCCTGGCCGAGTACATCGACTGGACCCCGTTCTTTATCTCCTGGGACCTGGCCGGCAAGTTCCCGCGCATCCTGACCGATGAAGTGGTGGGTGAAGCCGCCACCGCGCTGTACGCCGACGCCCAGGAAATGCTCAGGAAACTGATCGACGAAAAACTCATCAGCGCCCGTGCGGTGTTCGGTTTCTGGCCGACCAACCAGGTGCAGGACGATGACCTGGAAGTCTACGGCGAAGACGGCCAGCCGATTGCCAGGCTGCACCACCTGCGCCAGCAGATCATCAAGACCGACGGCAAGCCGAACTTCTCCCTGGCCGACTTCGTCGCGCCCAAGGACAGCGGCGTGACCGACTACATCGGTGGTTTCATCACCACCGCCGGCATCGGCGCCGAGGAAGTGGCCAAGGCCTACCAGGACGCGGGTGACGACTACAACTCGATCATGGTCAAGGCCCTGGCCGACCGCCTGGCTGAGGCCTGTGCCGAGTGGCTGCACCAGCAGGTGCGCAAGGAACACTGGGGCTACGCCAAGGACGAGCAACTGGACAACGAGGCGCTGATCAAGGAGCAGTACAGCGGCATCCGCCCTGCCCCCGGTTACCCGGCGTGCCCGGACCACACCGAGAAAGCCCAGTTGTTCCAACTGCTCGACCCCGAGGCCCGCGAAATGCAGGCTGGGCGCAGCGGCGTGTTCCTCACCGAGCACTATGCGATGTTCCCGGCGGCGGCGGTCAGCGGCTGGTACTTCGCCCACCCGCAGGCGCAGTACTTTGCCGTCGGTAAGGTCGACAAGGACCAGGTGACCAGCTACACCGCGCGCAAGGGCCAGGACCTGGCCGTGACCGAGCGCTGGCTGGCGCCGAACCTGGGCTACGACAACTAAGCCGGCCTGGATTGTCTATGCTGTCCCTCACACACCTTGTGTCGAGGGACGTATGGACGATCCAGTCAACAACAAGCCGCCGACCTTCTGGCAGATGCTCCACAGCGTCATGGCCGCTGCGTTTGGCGTGCAGAGCGGCAAGAATCGCGCCCGCGACTTCACCCACGGCAAGCCCAGCCACTTCGTGATCCTGGGCATTCTGTTCACAGCAGTATTCGCCTTGACGCTGTTCGGCATCGTCAAACTGGTGCTGCACCTCGCCGGCGTCTAGCGCAGCAGCAGGTGCAGGCTGAACGGGTAACGATAGGACACGGGCTTGTCCTGGGCGGACAACGCGCGGAAATTCACCGACGGTGTCGGCCCCAACAAGCGCCGCGCCTGGCCGGCATCGATCAATTGGAATAGCGCCAACTGCCGGTCGCGTCCGCCATAGGCGCCAATGTCCAGGCCCTTGGCATCGTCATGGACCAACACCATGGCCCAGCCGCCCACGGTGAAATGCCCGGCGACCAGGGACGACAAGCGTCCATCCAGGCGTGCCTGCAGGATCTCCGGCGAGCTGTTGACCGCGCTGAACAGCACGTCCCTGCCCGGTAACCGCCCACTGCCCTGCAGCGCCTGCATGGCGCCCAGCGCCATCTGATCGTTGGCCGACCACACCAGCGCCGTCTGCGGGTAGCGCTTGAACAGTTGCGTCGCTTGTTCGAAGGCGCGTTCGCGGTTCCATTCGCCGTAGACCAACTGACGCAGGCGCACCTCGGGATGCTCGGCCAGCGCCCGACGCATGCCGCGCTCACGCAATTGCGCCCCCGGGGTGGACTTGGTCCCGGAAAACGCCAACAGGTCGAGGGGCTCGCCCGGCGCAACCGGACCGTGCTGGCGCAACAGATCACGGAGCATCAGGTAGCCAGCCTGTTCATCGTCAGCCACCAGGCTGCCGATCAAACGGATGCCACGGCGGGTTCCCAGCAATTGCGCCTGATCGGATGTCAGCGCGCTGTTCACCAGCAGCAGCTTGACGCCACTGCCCTCGGCCATGCGCAGGATCTGCGGTGCAACGTACTGCTCATTCACCAGCACCAGGTAATCGGGCCGCTGGCTGCCTTGCAGCACCTCTCGCGCCTGAGCCAGCGTGTTGCCGGCATCACGCTCGCCATAACGCACGCGCAAGTCCAGGCCGAGGTCCTTGGCGGCGGCCTGCATGAATTGCGCGTAGCTGACCCAGAAGGTTTCCGTCGACATGCCCGGGTTGAGAAACACCACCGACGTTGCATGAGCCATCACCCCATACGTCGATCCCAGCAACCAGACACACGTAATCAACACCTTCAACATGGATGCTTGAGCCTCGAAAATAGGCCGCCATGATAGTGGCAATGCCTGAACCAATCGAGGCTCAATCAACGTCCTTTATTGGTGGCTGACCCAGAAAACGGCCGTTCCCACCACCAGAATGATCAGGAACAGAATGGCCCAGGCATCAACGGTACTGTCAGGTTTACGGGCTTTGGTCGGATTGCTCATTGCATCGCCTCTTGTCGGTTTTATAGGTGATTGCACTCAAACACGATCACAGTAAAGTTCACGATTGCCCGCATGACAAATGTGGGTATCGCGATAACCTTTCTCATTAGTCATTTTGGTTATGTGCATATACTCAAACATCACTTTTGCGCATAAACGCAAACTGGTATCGTGCGCCGGCTCCGTTGGGAGTGCGCGGCCGTGCGCGCAGATTTGCCGAGAACAGGACCTATATGTACGTATACGACGAATACGATCAGCGCATCATCGAGGACCGCGTCAAGCAGTTCCGTGATCAGACCCGACGCTACCTAGCAGGTGAACTGAGCGAAGAAGAGTTCCGCCCTCTGCGCCTGCAAAATGGCCTTTATGTCCAGCGCTTTGCGCCGATGCTGCGGGTGGCCGTGCCTTATGGCCAACTGACTTCGCGCCAGACCCGCATGATGGCCAGGATTGCCCGCGACTTCGACAAAGGCTATGCCCACATCAGTACCCGCCAGAACGTGCAGTTCAACTGGCCGGCCCTGGAAGATGTGCCGGACATCCTGGCTGAACTGGCCACCGTGCAGATGCACGCCATTCAGACCAGTGGTAACTGCCTGCGCAACGTGACCACCGACCAATTCGCCGGGGTTGCCGCCGACGAGCTGATCGACCCACGCCCGTGGTGTGAAATCGTCCGCCAGTGGACCACCTTCCACCCCGAATTCGCCTACCTGCCACGCAAGTTCAAGATCGCCATCAATGGCTCGACCTCGGACCGTGCCGCCATCGAAGTACACGATATCGGCCTGGAGCCGGTGTACAACGCGGCTGGCGAGCTGGGTTTCCGTGTCCTGGTGGGTGGCGGCCTGGGCCGTACCCCGGTGGTCGGTGCGTTCATCAACGAGTTCCTGCCGTGGCAGGACCTGTTGAGCTACCTCGACGCCATCCTGCGGGTCTACAACCGCTACGGCCGTCGCGACAACAAATACAAGGCGCGGATCAAGATCCTCGTCAAGGCATTGACCCCTGAGGTGTTCGCCCAGAAAGTCGATGCCGAGATGGAGCACCTGCGCGGCGGCCAGACCACCCTGACCGAAGCCGAAGTGCACCGTGTGGCCAAGCACTTCGTCGATCCCGAGTACAAGGCCCTGGGCAATCAGGATGCCGAGCTCGCAGCGCTCGACCTGCAGCACCCGGGCTTTGCCCGCTGGCGCACCCGCAACACCCTGGCGCACAAAAAGCCGGGCTATGTGGCGGTGACCCTGTCGCTGAAACCGACCGGTGTGGCACCGGGCGACATCACCGACAAGCAGCTGGACGCCGTCGCCGACCTGGCCGAGCGCTACAGCTTTGGCCAACTGCGCACCTCCCACGAGCAGAACATCATCCTCGCGGACGTTGAGCAGAGCCAACTGTTCACCCTGTGGGGCGAACTGCGCGAAGGCGGTTTCGCCACGCCGAACATCGGCCTGTTGACCGACATCATCTGCTGCCCGGGCGGCGATTTCTGCTCCCTGGCCAACGCCAAGTCGATCCCGATTGCCGAATCGATCCAGCGCCGTTTCGACGACCTGGACTACCTGTTCGACATCGGCGAGCTGGACCTGAACATCTCCGGTTGCATGAACGCCTGTGGTCACCACCACGTCGGCCATATCGGCATCCTGGGCGTGGACAAGAAAGGCGAAGAATTCTACCAAGTGTCCCTGGGTGGCAGCGCCAGCCGCGATGCGAGCCTGGGCAAGATCCTCGGCCCGTCCTTCGCCCAGGAAGCCATGCCCGAGGTGATCGGCAAGCTGATCGACGTGTACATCGAACAGCGCACCGAAGATGAGCGTTTCATCGACACCTACCAGCGCATCGGCATTGACCTGTTCAAGGAGCGCGTCTATGCAGCGAATCATTAAGAACAACGAAGTCCTCGACGAAACCTGGCACCTTTTGCCCAAGGACGCGAGCTTCGACGGCATTTCCAACTGCGACGACCTGATCGTGCCGCTGGCGCTGTGGCGCGAACATGGCCACGCCCTCAAGGCTCGCGACGGCGGCCTGGGTGTGTGGCTGGACGCCGATGAAGAAGCCGAAGAGATCGGCGCTGACGTGGAACACTTCCAGGTCATTGCCCTGAACTTCCCGGCCTTCACCGACGGTCGCAACTATTCCAACGCACGCTTGCTGCGTGACCGCTACGGTTACAAAGGCGAGCTGCGGGCCATTGGCGACGTGCTGCGCGACCAGCTGTTCTACCTGCGCCGTTGCGGGTTCGATGCCTTCGCCTTGCGCGCCGACAAAGACCCGTACGAGGCGCTGGAAAGCCTCAAGGACTTCTCGGTGACGTACCAGGCAGCAACGGATGAACCGCTGCCGCTGTTCCGTCGTCGCTGAGTATCAAATGTGGGGTGGGGGGTTGCTCCCGTGACGGCTCGGGAGCTGACGACTCTCTAACTGATGCCCCGCGCTAAATGTGGGAGGGGCGGTGCGACGATTCGACTTGCCCCCGATGGCGGCCTCTGGGCCGACCATGTGCTTGGGTTGGAATGAGTACATATCCGTTGCTGCGGCAACGGCTACTTAGGGTTCCGCTCTTACAGCGGGTCACTTTTGGAAGAGCGCCAAAAGTCCACCAAAAACGCTTCGCCCCACCACTCGGCACCTCGCCCAGGCTCGGTGTGCCCGTAATCCGACAGCGATTTGGGGGGCCGCCGCCACGCGCCATCCATGGCGCGGGGCGGCTAAACCGGCATCCCTGCCGGTTTACCCCCCAAATCACTATCGAATTCCGGCCAGCGTGGTTTAACGGGGCGCCTGAGATCAAGATCAAGATCTAAAGCAAGATCAAGGGCGGCTCGCTTCGCATCGTGGTTAGCGTTGGCTGCTACGTTGTGTAGATACCTATGCTCATCGAAGCTTTTTCAGGCACCGATCTTAATCGATGCCAGCACCTGCTTCTGCCCCATGGAGCACGGCACGCCTTCCGGCTGCGCCCGGACCGCCTCGATCACGCCCAGCAACTGCGCCTTGCTATGAGCCAACTGCGCCTGCATTGCCACCGCCCTCACCCTGGAACCGCAACTGATCAAACACTGGCACGAGGGGCGCGACCTCAACCCGCAACTCAAACCGATCAGTTGGCAGCGCAAACCCTTGGCCGCTCTCGCGACCCTGGCCGTGGTGCGTGACCAGATGCGCCGCCTGAGCCGCGGCCGCTTGCCCGATGCCAAGGTAGCACCGTGGCTGGCGCTGGTGCGCGACCAGTGGTTTATCGCCCGGCGCACCCGGCAATACCGCGCAACCATGACGCAATCTTCACATTAAAGGCGGAGCATTCGCCGTGATCGAACTGTCCCCTATTGATCAGCCGCTTTTAACCTCACTGACGATTGGAGTTCTTCATGGCGAAAATCAACCTGGCCCAGCAATTGGCGACCACCCTTGAACAGGCGGGGATCAAGCGCATCTGGGGCCTGACCGGCGACAGCCTCAACGGCCTCACCGACGCCCTGCGCACCATGGACAGCATCGAGTGGATGCACGTGCGCCACGAAGAAGTCGCCGCCTTCGCCGCCGGTGCCGAAGCGGCGGCCACGGGTGAACTGACGGTGTGCGCCGGCAGCTGCGGGCCGGGCAACCTGCACTTGATCAATGGCCTGTTCGATTGCCATCGCAACCATGTGCCGGTGCTGGCGATTGCCGCACAAATCCCCTCCTCCGAGATCGGCCTGAACTACTTCCAGGAGACCCATCCCCAGGAACTGTTCAAGGAGTGCAGCCACTTTATCGAGCTGGTCACCAACCCCGAACAGATGCCGCACGTGCTGCACCGTGCCATGCGTTCGGCGGTCCTCAACCGCGGCGTGGCGGTGGTGGTGATTCCGGGGGACGTATCGTTGCTGGAAGTCGAAGACAAGCTCAAGCCCTGGCCGGCCCTGCACGCACCGCGCACCCTGCCGGCGGAACAGGACCTGCAGCGCCTGACCGAGATCCTTGAAAGCAGCGAGAAAGTCACCCTGCTGTGCGGCAGTGGCTGCGCCGGTGCCCACGATCAAGTGGTGGCCCTGGCCGACACGCTGGGGGCACCGGTGGTGCACGCCCTGCGCGGCAAGGAGCATGTGGAATGGGACAACCCATTCGATGTGGGCATGACCGGGCTGATCGGCTTCAGCTCCGGCTACCACGCCATGCTCGACTGCGACACGCTGATCATGCTCGGCACTGACTTTCCGTACCGCCAGTTCTACCCCGCCGATGCCAAAATCATCCAGGTCGACCGCAACCCGCAGGCTCTGGGCCGTCGCGCCACGCTGGACCTGGGCATCGCTGCCGATGTGAGCGAGACCCTCGACGCGCTGCTGCCGCGCCTGACCCGCAAGACCGACCGCAGCTTCCTCGAGACCTCGCTGAAGCACTACGAAAAAGCCCGCCAAGGCCTGGACGACCTGGCGCAACCGTCAAAGGCCAACCGGCCGATCCACCCGCAGTACGTGGCGCGTTTGCTCAGCGAACTGGCGGACGACGATGCAATCTTCACAGCCGACGTGGGCTCGCCGACGGTGTGGGCGGCGCGCTACCTGAAGATGAACGGCAAGCGTCGCCTGATCGGCTCGTTCAACCACGGCTCCATGGCCAATGCCATGCCCCAGGCGATCGGTGCGCAGGCAGCCTTTCCTGGGCGCCAGGTGATCTCGATGTCCGGCGACGGCGGGTTTGCCATGCTGATGGGGGATTTCATTTCACTGGCGCAGCTGAAATTGCCCGTAAAAGTGATCGTGTTCGATAACTCGTCCCTGGGCTTTGTCGCCATGGAAATGAAGGCCGCAGGTTATCTGGATGCCGGCACCGAGCTGAAAAACCCGGACTTCGCCGCCATGTCCAACGCCATGGGCATCCTCGGCATTCGCGTGGAGCAATCCGAAGACCTGGAACCGGCCCTGCGCCGCGCCCTGGCCCATGATGGCCCGGTGCTGGTGGATGTGGTGACGGCCACCCAGGAACTGGTGATGCCGCCGAGCATCAAGCTGGAACAGGCCAAGGGCTTCAGCCTGTACATGCTCAAGGCGGTGATGAGTGGGCGTGGAGATGAAGTGATCGAGTTGGCGCGGACTAACTGGTTGCGCTGATCCAACACTGAGGGAGGGGGCACGCCCTAAATCCAGTCAGTTAAACCTGTAGTGAGCGGGCTTGCCCCGCGCTGGGCTGCGCAGCAGCCCCAAAACACAGCCCCGGACCTGCCTGGCACACTGCAGCGCTCTTATTGGGGCTGCTGCGCAGCCCAGCGCGGGGCAAGCCCGCTCACCACAGTTACAGTGTTCATCCTTAACTGACTGGCGTCAGGGCTTGCCCCTCCCACAGTGGACAATGGCGCAGATTCAAGCTGTCTGTTTTTCTACCCATTTGCCGTAGGCGTCAATAAATGCCTGCAGGAACGGCCTGGTCTTTTCCGACACCTTGCCGGCGTCATCGAACACGCTGCCCGCTCCGCCCAGGTAGGCTTCCGGCTGCTGCATGCATGGCACATCGAGGAACACCAGGGACTGGCGCAGATGGTGGTTGGCGCCAAAACCGCCAACGGCGCCCGGGGATACGCTGATGATCGCCCCCGGCTTGCCGCTCCAGGCGCTTTGGCCATAAGGACGGGAGCCGACGTCAATCGCATTCTTCAACGGCGCGGGTACGGAGCGGTTGTACTCCGGTGTCACAAACAACACCGCGTCGGATGAACGTACCTGCCGACGGAAAGTACTGTAGGCTGCGGGCGGCGATGCCCCGTCGATGTCCTCGTTGTAGAGCGGCAAATCGCCAATTTCCACAATGTTCAACTTCAGGTTGGCGGGGGCCATTTCGGCCAGTGCCAGGGCGACCTTGCGGTTGATCGAGTCTTTTCTCAGGCTGCCAACCAGGACGGCAATCGTGTAGACCTTGCTCATTGGGTTTCTCGACGTCTGACTAAGGGAGCTTGTAGTTATAAAGGCTTCGCAGTGCGTTCACCAGAAGGTTTTGATAATCCTCCAGACGTTTGGCCCGCGATTTGATGCGTAGGAACCGTCTGAAAATGTCAGCGAATAGTATTTTTTTTCAATAGGTAAACTCCCCCTCTTTATGACGGTCTACAGCACCGCGAATTGAGTGTTTATCTCCAGAGGTTCTAAACAGATGGCAGCAGTACTAGTCGGACAGTTTCATGCCAGAGACGCAGAAGGACGCGTGTATTCGGTGCATGAGTTCCAGGAATCCAACCCGGCGCAAGGCGACCTGGCTGGCTCGGCACCCACCACCACCTACAAGCTGGCCATTGGCGACCGGGTAGAAAAACTCGAAGGCGATGAGTTCAAGCTGATTCAGTCGGGGACCATTATCGTCCGCGAATCGCAGACCGTCCTCGCCTCATAAGCTTGATCGCCCAGGCGTACCTGCTCAGTCCCGGCCATTGACGGCATCGACTGGGCCGGGCGGTCACGGGCTGCGAATTTCCGTCACTTCAAGCCCCGACTCACCGTCCACTTGCTTGAGCGTCACCATCAACCGGCCCCGCTCGCCTTCCACCGCGTACATCACCCGCCTGTAGCCCGGCGAGTTGTACCCCGGATACGCCACCACCTGCTTGACCTGCGTCATGCCCAGCACCGTGCCGACCTGCGCGGCGACTGGCTCCTGGGCACGGATAAATGCCTCAAGCGTGAGGTTTTCCGGAGCTGATTCATCGTGATTGCTGAAGAGATAAGCAGCCACGCACCCTACGGTCACCAGGACCAGCAGTTGCTTGACCGTTACCCCGAGAACTGTCGAGGGCAGAGGCATAGGAGACCAGACCTGTTTTTGTTGTATGTGCCGGTAATCGGCATTGGTCGTTGATGATCAGACTCGCCATTCTAGTGAGGTCCTGGCTGAACGCCAGCGACATACGCGACCCACACCGTCTTTTTTGCGCACGACGGCATGCACCATTGAATCCCCACAGCGCTGCACATAGACTCCGGCCATGCGTTTACGTCATATCGAAGTGATTCAGGCCATCCTGCAGACCGGACACCTCGGCACCGCCGCCGAATGGTTGCAACTTCCCGTGGGCGATGTAGACGCGGCACTCAAGGAGGCCGAGCGGCAATTGGGCTTCATGCTGTTTGCCAGTGTGCGCGGGCGTTTGCAGGCGACACGGGAAACCCTGGAGTTGCAGGCAGAAATAGCCCATGTGTACGAAGCCCTGGAACCGGTGCAACGCCTGGCCAGCCGCTTGAAACACCATCACGCCCCCACCCTGCGCGCCTTGTGCACGCCGCCCCTGGCCAATCAACTGCTGCCCCAGAGCATCGCGCTGCTGCGCCGACGCTTCCAGGACACGCCGTGCAACCTGTCGAGCCAGCCAACCCGGGAAATCGTGCGCAGCCTGCTGCTGCACGAGGCCGAGGTGGGCCTGAGCCTGCATGACCCGGAACATCCGCAAATCCACAGCACGGTGCTGGCCCAAGGCAAATTGCAATTGCTGGCGCCCCACGGCTGGCTCAAGCCCAAGCAGAAGTACATTGCGCTGCAGGACCTGGCCGGGCAAGCGATGATCGGGCTCGAAGGACACGACCCGCTCAGCCGCCTGCTGGACGCCAAGCTGCAAGCCCTGCGCCCGCTGCCGGTGGTGCAGACACGGGTGCAGACCTACCAGATGATGCGCAGCATGGTGGAAGCCGGCGAAGGCCTGGCGATAGTCGACCCATTCACCGCGTTTGGCGCGCGTGAGGCGGGTTTGGATACATGCCCGGTATCGCCGCCGATCCTGGTCAGCCTATATGCGCTGACACTCAAGGATGGCGTGACCTCGCCTGCGCTGAATGCGTTGCTGGAGATCGTCACGCAAAAGGCCCAGGGCCTGCTGGAAAGTTAACGCCGCTCGGCGTCGGTCTTGAACAATCGATACCAGAAAATCGCCACTTCACGGGTTTGCGGGTCGATGCCGCGATAGCGCAGGTGATCGATCCCGCCCATCACGTAGCCGCAACGCTCATACAGACGGCAGGCACCCAAGTTGTTGTTCTGGGTTTCCAGCATCATGCCCGGCAGGTTTTTCTTGCGGCTCCAGAACTGCGCCACATCCAGCAGCGCCTTGGCCACCCCGTGCCGACGGGCAGGCAAGGCCACCGCCAGCTCGTCAACGTGGGCAAAGCCGTTCCAATTGGTGCTGACCACGATATGCCCGACCGCACGATCATCCAGGTAGGCCATGAAGATCGCACTGTCCGGCGCATCGCGAAAACTGGCGAATTCTTCCGGGTCGATGCCATAGCACTTGCGGTACGGCACGATGCGCTCCACGGGCCATTGATCGACCCGCCTGCCCATCTCCGGCACGCCATAGGCACTGACCTCAAAGCTGAAATCATTGCCCCACACGTAGGCGTCGAAGCCCTCGTCGGCGACCCGCACACTGAGCCCTGGATACTTCGGGTTCATTACAGCTTGCATAAACATCCTTAACCCTTGATGCAATCGACGGTGTAACAACGACCACTGCCGTCATCTTCGTGTTGTAACCCGTGAACATCGGCAACAAAACCGGGGAAACTGCTATCGAACGTCCGGGCAAACGCCAGGTAGTCGATGATCGAGCGGGTCGACTCGGTAAAGCGCTCGCCCGGCATGATCAACGGAATGCCCGGCGGATAAGGCACCAGCATCACGGCTGCAATGCGTCCTGGCAAGGCATCAATGGACACGGCCTCCACTTCGCCCCTTACCAATTGGTCATAGGCGTCGGCGGGTTTCATCGCGATTTCCGGCAACACCGTGTACATGCGCTTGAGGTGCCTGGCGGTGGCGTTGCTGCGGTAACAGCCGTGCAATTGATCGCACAGGTCGCGCAAACCCAGGCCCTGATAGCGCGCCGGGCCCTGGGCAAACACCGATGGCAAACAACTGACGAGGCTGACATTCGCGTCGTAACTGCGCTTGAACTCCAGCAACTCGGTGAGCAAGGTACTCCATTTGCCCTTGGTGATGCCCATGGAAAACAACACGAGGAACGAATACAGCCCGGTCTTTTCCACCACCAGCCCACGCTCCCAGAGGAATTTGCTGACCACCGCGGCGGGAATCCCATGCTCGCTCAAGGCACCGCCGGCCGTGAGGCCGGGCATCACCAGGGTCACTTTGATCGGGTCCAGCAGCACGTAGTCTTCGGCCACGTCACCAAAGCCGTGCCAGTCATCCTGCGGCTGCAACAGCCAATCCTCCGTGGCGACGCGGTCGATGCCCGCCACCGACGGCGGCTGCCAGATGGAGAACCACCAATCTTCGGCGGCGATATGCTGGCGCAGGTTGGCCAGGGCGCGGCGAAAACTCAGGGCCTCGTCGAACATTTCCTGCAGCAGCGAGCGCCCGGCCGGGCCTTCCATCATCGCCGAGGCGACGTCCAGCGAAGCAATGATGCTGTACTGCGGCGAAGTGGAGATGTGCATCATGAAGGCTTCATTGAAACGGTCGCGGTCCAGTTGACGCGCGCCGCCGTCCTGCACATGGATCATCGAGGCCTGGCTGAACGCCGCCAGCAGCTTGTGGGTGGAGTGGGTGGTGAACACCAGCGGGCTGTCCGGGGTACGCGAGGTGCCCATGCCGTAGCGCCCGGCAAAGAACTCGTGGAACGCCGCATAGGCGTACCAGGCTTCATCGAAGTGCAGCACCTCGACACTGTTGCCCAATTGCTGCTTGATCAGCTCGGCGTTGTAGCACAGGCCGTCGTAGGTGGAGTTGGTGACCACGGCCAGCTTCACCTTGGGGGGCCGGCCGCGGGTCAAGGGGCTGGCGTCGATCTTGGCGCGGATCGATTCCGGGCTGAACTCGCTCAGGGGAATCGGACCGATGATGCCCAATTCGTTGCGCTCCGGGCACAGGTACAGCGGGATGGCACCGGTCATGATGATCGAATGCAACACCGACTTGTGGCAGTTGCGGTCCACCAGCACCAGGTCATCGCGCCCGACCATGGAGTGCCAGACGATCTTGTTGGCGGTGGACGTGCCGTTGATCACGAAAAAGGTATGGTCGGCGCCGAAGTTGCGCGCGGCGCGGGCTTCGGCTTCGGCCAGGGGCCCGGTGTGATCCAGCAGCGAGCCCAGTTCGGGCACCGAGACCGACAAGTCCGAGCGCAGGGTGTTTTCCCCGAAGAACTGATGAAACGCCTGCCCCACCGGACTTTTGCGATAGGCCACGCCACCGCCATGGCCGGGGGTGTGCCAGGAATAGTTGGAGTCGGCGGTGTGTTGCACCAGCGCCTTGAAGAATGGCGGCAGCAGGCCATCCAAATATGTGCGGGCAGCACGGGCCACCTGGCGGGCGAGAAACGGTACGGTGTCTTCGAACAGGTAGAGAATGCCGCGCAGCTGGTTGAGTTCGCTCATGGCATCGGCCGGGGCGTTTTCCAGGGTGACCTGCTCGCCCAGGGCAAAAATCGGCAGGTTCGGCGCCCGCAGGCGGGCCAGGCGGATCAGCTCGACCATGTTTTGCAGCAGGTGGGTATTCTCACCGGCGCCTTCGGCGGCGATCAGCATGCACGCCAGGCCGTGATGGGTCGACGCCACCAGCCGGCCTTCGGCGTAGTCCACGGCGGAAAAGATACTGAAGCCCTCTTGTTCCAACTCCCGGGCGATGCCCCGAACCCGGTCGCCGGCAACGGTGTCGGCCTTGATGTCGCGGTGCACGATAAGCACGGGGAACTTCAGGTCTTTGTACATGAGGGCGTGTAGTCCTGAGGGCTATGCACTCAAGGGTAGAAGCTCGGGGACGATGACGCGAATGAAGATTCTGAAAGCAATGGAGGTCAACCCTGGGAGGGGGCTTGCTCCCGATGACGGTATGCCAGCTCATATTTGATTGGCTGATACACCGCTATCGGGGGCAGGCCCCCTCCCACATTTTGATCATACCTACGCAGGGCTATTGTTGTGTTAGCTGGGTCCACAACGCCGGCGCCCCCGCCGACTTCGCAATAGCCTCCAACCGCGCCGCATGCTCGGCCAGATCCTGCTCGCTGGCGCGAATGATGGTGGTGGGCTTGCGATCGGCCGGCAGGCGGCGGATTTCCGAAGGGCGGTTGCCCGAGCCTTCCGCCGAGCCAGTGCCGTCGGAGGCATTGCCGGCCAGGGACAGGCTGGTCTGCCCGCCGGTCATGGTCAGGTAAACGTCGGCGAGAATCTCGGAGTCGAGCAAGGCGCCGTGGAGTTCACGGCCGGAGTTGTCGACGCCATAACGTTTGCACAAGGCATCGAGGCTGTTGCGCTGGCCCGGGTGACGCTCACGGGCCATCATCAAGGTGTCGAGGATCGAGCAGTGCTTGGAAATATCCGCACGATCCGTCTGCCCCATCAGGGCAAACTCGTTATTGATGAAGCCGACGTCGAACGCCGCGTTATGGATGATCAACTGGGCGCCGTTGATGAATTCGAAGAACTCATCGGCCACTTCGGCGAAACGCGGCTTGCCCTTGAGGAACTCGTCGGTGATGCCGTGGACGCCGATGGCGCCTTCGTCACTGTCGCGGTCCGGTTGCAGGTAGACGTGGAAGTGACGACCGGTGAGGCGCCGACCCATGAGTTCGACACAGCCGATTTCAATGATCCGGTGGCCGTCGGTCACCGGCATGCCGGTGGTTTCGGTATCGAGTACAACAGATCGGATGGCCATCAGGGTTCAGCTCTCAACGGTGTGGTGTGCAGTGTGGTGTGAGTCAAGGAGCGCGATGTTAACACGTCAACCAGCGTCAGCTCTGCTTGTAGCCCCGCACTTCGTCCACACCTCTATTGGCAAGCTGGTCGGCGCGCTCGTTACCCGGATGGCCGATGTGCCCGCGCACCCATTTCCAGGTGATGTCATGGCGGTTGCATTGCTCATCGAGCAATTGCCACAGGTCGGCATTCTTGACCGGCTCCTTGGCCGCGGTCTTCCAGCCGCGCTTCTTCCAATTGACCATCCACTCGTTGATGCCTTTCATCACGTATTGCGAGTCGGTGACCAGCAGCACGTTGCAGCGGCGCTTGAGTTCTTCCAGGCCGCGAATGGCGCCCATCAGTTCCATGCGGTTGTTGGTGGTGTTGGCTTCGCCGCCCCACAACTCCTTCTCTACGCCCTTGCACACCAGCAAGGCGCCCCAGCCGCCGGGGCCGGGGTTGCCCTTGCAGGCGCCATCGGTGAAGAGTTCTACGCTATCGGTCATCGGTTACATCCATCAAGACGGGCAGGTCTGAAATCAAAAAAGTTCTACGGTTCGCTTTGCTTGCGGTTGACCTTGGCCATCGGCATCGGCACCAGTTTGCCCATGGGCTGGCGCAGCACCTGGCGCACCGGCCGCAACCCGACCACGATCTTGCGCGCCACCAATAAATAGAAGCCGCCACCCGACAGTTGCCAGGCGCCCGCGCGGCGTTCCCAACCGGCCAGGCGGCCTTGCCACTTGGCCGAGGCAAGCGGCGGACGATAGCACCCGAAGCGGCGTTTCTCCAGCGCGAAGCCCAGCAGGTTCAGCCAGTCCCCGACCCGTGATGGCGAGATGCAGCGCGCCTGACGCAGGCCATCATGGGCGAACACATGGCGCAGGCCCCAGCTGCTCCAAGGGTTGATGCCGATAATCAGCAAATGGCCACCAGGGCGCACGCTGCTCGCCGCTTCACGCAGCAGACCGTGGGGCGACAGGCAGAAATCCAGGCCATGCTGCAACACCACCACATCGGCGGCGTGCTCGCTCAATGGCCAGGCCTGTTCTTCGCAGACAATCTCCACCCCCGGCAACGGCGCGCCCAGGCGCACGTTGCGTTGCACCTGGGGCGCGGCGGGCGGGGTCTGGGCCGACGGACCGTAATGCACCAGGTAGCCGCCAAAGAAACGACCCAACTCGTCTTCGAGCATGCGCCGTTCTTCATCCAGCAGAAATTGCCCGATGGGCCCGGACAGCCATTCACGGGCTGCGCCGATCAGGGCCAGCCACTCAGGATCGGCCTGGGCGAACGCTTTATCAGTCATTGCATTCTCCAACTCGCCTAGACGTTCTAAGATGCACCAATGTGTTCAGCTTGGCGAATCGAAGAATGATACAGATCAGTGCCCTGCCCGCCTTCACCGATAACTACATCTGGTTGCTGCAGGACCCGCAGACCCAACGGTGTGCCGTGGTCGATCCCGGCGATGCCGCGCCGGTACTGGCCTGGCTCGAGCAAAACCCGACGTGGACCCTCAGCGACATCCTGATTACCCACCATCACCACGATCATGTCGGCGGTGTCGAGCAACTCAAGGGTGTGAGCGACGCCAAGGTGTATGGTCCGGCCAACGAGACGATCCCGGCGCGGGACATCGCCCTGCGGGATAACGACCGCATCAGCGTGCTGGGCTGGGACTTCGACGTCTATGCCGTGCCCGGCCACACCCTGGGCCATATCGCCTTCTACCACCAGGGCGTGCTGTTCTGTGGCGACACCCTGTTCGCCGCCGGTTGTGGCCGCCTGTTCGAAGGCACGCCGGAACAGATGCACACCTCCCTCGAGCGCCTGGCCGCCCTGCCCGCCGACACCCTGGTGTACTGCACCCACGAATACACACAAAGTAACCTCAAGTTTGCCCAGGCGGTGGAACCGCAGAATGCCGACATCTCCGAACGGGTGGAAAACGTCCGTCAGCTGCGGGCCCGGGGCGAGATGACGCTGCCGTCCAACCTGGCCCTGGAAAAGCGTACCAACCCCTTCCTGCGCACCTCTGAAACATCCGTTAAACAAAAAGCGGACGAACGGAATGGCCGCGACAACCGCTCTGGGGCCGAGGTATTTGCTAGCTTGAGGGCGTGGAAAGATAAGTTCTAAAGGGACGCAATCTGATACGTAATTTCTGAATGGTTGACCGGAACCAAAGTGCTTTCTAGAATCGCCCGACATTTTTGCCCGGAACTTACTTCCAGCCAATGTCGTCATCTATTCGTAAATCCAACCATTCAGACGCATTGACCCGCCTGGCTCAAGCTGTGGCGGTGGCTGTGTCCGCCACGCTGGCGGGCTGCCAATCGACAAATTTCGCCGCACAATCCACCGTGCAACCCAAGCCCAATCTTACCGCCAAGATCAAGCAGAAACCCGTCATCTGGCTTTCAGAGAAGCCTGCTCCAGAAGTACCCCAGGACGTGTGGGAACGCATGCGCCGCGGCTTTCAATTGCAGGACAACGTGGGCGTCAACCCGCGTATCGAGCAACAGCGCCTGTGGTTCGCCAGCAACCCGTCCTTCCTGGAGAACGCCGGTGAACGCGGCAGCCTCTACATTCATTACATCGTCGAACGCCTTGAAGAACGCAACATGCCCCTGGAGCTGGCGCTGCTGCCGGTGATCGAAAGTGCCTACAACCCGATGGCGTATTCGCGCAGCGATGCCGTCGGCCTATGGCAGTTCATCCCCTCCACCGGGCGCTACTTCAACCTGCGCCAGACCCGCGCCTACGACGGCCGCCGCGACATCACCGCCTCCACCACCGCCGCCCTGGACTACCTGACCCGTCTGCACGACATGTTCAACGGCGACTGGCTGCTGGCCCTGGCCGCCTATAACGCCGGCGAAGGCACGGTGAGCCGGGCCATCGAGCGCAACGAGAAGCTCGGCCTGCCCACCGACTACTGGAACCTGCCCCTGCCCCAGGAAACCAAGGACTATGTGCCCAAGTTCCTGGCGCTGTCCCAGGTGGTGCTGGCCCCCGAGGCCTATGGCGTCAACCTGAACCCGATTGCCAACACGCCGTACTTCGAAGTGGTCGAGGTCAAGCAAAGCATGGACCTGTCGCGGGTTGCCGCGCTGGCCGAGATCGACGAAGACGAACTGTTCCAGCTCAACCCGGCGCTCAAGCAACGCACCACCCTGGATGGCCCGCAGCACCTGCTGGTGCCGAGCTCCAAGGCACAATTGCTCACCAGCACCCTTTCGACGATGAAGCCGGAAGAATTGCTGGCGATGCGCCCGAAAAAGCAGGTGTTCGACGAAGTCGAGACTGCTCGGGTGGCCGGCCGCACCCGCAGCTACAAGGTGCGCAGTGGCGACAACCTCACGCTGATCGCCAAGGCGAACAAGGTCGATGTGCATGACCTGCAGCGCTGGAACAAACTCAACGGCCAGGCCCTCAAGGTCGGCCAGACCCTGGTGATGCAGGACACCCGCAAGCTGGTGGCCAAGGCCGACAGCAAGAAGCCGGTGCAGTACAAGGTCAAGAAAGGCGACTCGCTGTACATCGTCGCCAAGCGCTTCAACGTCGAGATGCAACATCTCAAGCGTTGGAACCCGCGTACTGGCCAGGCGCTGAAGCCTGGGCAGATGCTGGTGGTTTCCGGGCCGCGCTAAGGTTTCAAGAACCCCGGAGAACCAATGTGGGAGGGAGCTTGCTCCCACATTGGTTCTACATCATCCCGACTGGCTTTTTCCATCCGGAACAAGCTGTTACTGTACCGATCATAAAGCCCAAGCCGCCTGGATCGGATCCCTGACTTGAAGCGTCCCCTCCTTCTACTAATAAGTCTGGCCTTGAGCTTTGGTGCGAACGCGGCAATAACCGAGAGCCACGGTTACACGCAGTTCGGCACGCTCAAGTACCCGGCCAAATTCACCCACTTCGATTGGGTAAACCCTGCAGCGCCGAAAGGCGGGACCTTGCGGGTCATGGCATTTGGCACCTTCGATACCCTCAATCCCTACACGTTCAAGGGTTCAAGCCCGGTTTCCACCCCCAACTTCCTGCAATACGGCGTCAATGAGCTGAATGAGCCGTTGATGGTCGGCACCGGCCAGTACGCGCCGTCCGGCGACGAGCCCACCTCCAGCTACGGGCTGATTGCCCAGTCGGTGGAATACAGCGAGGACCGCAGCTGGGTCGTGTTCAACCTGCGTCCGCAGGCGCGCTTCCACGATGGCAAGCCGATCACGGCCTATGATGTGGCGTTTTCCTATCGCACCCTGCTGACCGAAGGCCACCCCCAATACCGCACCAACCTGCAGGAAGTGGCACGGGTGGACATCCTCAACCGTCACCGCATCCGCTTTGTGTTCAAGCGCGCCGGCAACCCGTTGTTGATCCTGCGCCTGGGCGAGTTGCCGGTATTGCCCCAGCACTATTGGAAAAACCGCGACTTCAAGGCGACCACCTTCGAACCGCCCCTGGGCAGCGGGCCGTACCGCATCAGCAAGGTCACCCCTGGACGCCAGTTGGTGTTCGAACGGGTCAAGGATTACTGGGGCAAGGACTTGCCGGTCAACCAGGGCTTCTATAACTACGACAAGGTCGAGGTGGAGTTCTACCGCGACAGCGACGTGGCCTTCGAAGCGTTCAAGGCCGGCGAGTTCGACATTTATATCGAGCACCAGGCCAAGAACTGGGCCAATGGCTACAACTTCCCGGCGGTGAACCGTGGCGAAGTGATCAAGGCGCAGATCGCCCACCAGATCCCGACCCAAAGCCAGGGCCTGTTCATGAACACCCGGCGCCCGACCTTCAGCCAGACCAAGGTGCGTGAGGCCCTGGGGCTGATGTTCGACTTCGAGTGGACCAACCGCACCCTGTTCAGCAGCGCCTACAAACGCACGCTCAGCTATTACCCCAACAGCGAATTCGCCGCTGCCGGGGTTCCAACCGGCCATGAATGGCTGATGCTCTCCCCCTACCGCGACCAGCTGCCGCCCAACCTGTTTACCCAAGCCTTCAGCCTGCCCCAGACCGATGGGCGCGGCATCCCCCGCGAAACCCTGCGCCGCGCCCTGGCGCTGCTGGGCGAAGCCGGGTGGAAGCTGTCGGGCCAACGCCTGCTCAACAAGGACGGGCAACCGCTGCGCTTCGAGATCCTGCTGGTCAACCCGAACCTGGAGCGCATCCTGCAGCCCTATGTCGAGAACCTGATCAGCATCGGCATCGACGCACGCCTGCGCACCGTCGACCGCGCCCAGTACAAGCAACGCCTGGATCAATTCGATTTCGACATGATCCTGATCACCCTCAACCAGACCTTGAGCCCCGGCCTTGAGCAGTGGCAGTACTTCCACTCCAGCCAGGCGGCGATCAAGGGCAGCAAGAACTATGCGGGCATCGCCAACCCCGTTGTCGATCACCTGCTGGAACAACTGCTGGCGGCGCAGACCCGCGAAGAACAACTGGCCGCCGGCCGCGCCCTGGACCGGGTGCTGCTGTGGCAGCACTACAGCATTCCCAACTGGTACCTCAACTATCATCGCCTGGCGTACCGTAACCGGTTCGCCTTTGTCGCCACGCCGCCCTACAGCCTGGGCCTGAGCGCGTGGTGGCTGAAAGCTTCGGAGAAAGCCCAATGATGTATTTACGCAACGTACTGCTCGGCAGCCTGTTGCTGTGCACCACGGCCCACGCCGCCCCGCAACACGCACTGACGCTGTACAACGAGCCGCCGAAATACCCCGCCGACTTCAAGCACTTCGACTACGTCAACCCGGACGCGCCCAAGGGCGGCACCTTCCGCGAGTCGAGCATGGGCGGCTTCGACAGCCTCAACCCGTTTATCAGCAAGGGCGTGCCGGCCGACAACGTCAGCCTGATCTACGACACCCTGGCCATGCAGAGCCTGGACGAACCCATCACCGAATACGGCCTGGTCGCCGGCAAGATCGAAAAAGCCCCGGACAACAGCTGGGTGCGTTTCTACCTGCGCCCCGAAGCGCGGTTCCACGACGGCCACCCGATCCGTGCCGAAGACGTGGTGTTCACCTTCCAGGAATTGATCAAGGAAGGCTCGCCGATCTACCGCACCTACTACGCCGATGTCGATGAAGTGGTCGCCGAAGACCCGCTGCGGGTGCTGTTCAAGTTCAAGCGCACCAACAACCGCGAATTGCCGCTGATCCTCGGGCAACTGCCGGTACTGCCCAAGCATTGGTGGGCCACGCGGGACTTTGCCAAGGGCAACCTGGAGGTGCCCCTGGGCAGCGGGCCGTACAAGGTGGCCGAGGTCAAGGCCGGGCGCATGATCCGCTACGAGCGGGTCAAGGACTACTGGGCCAAGGACCTGCCGATCACCAAGGGTTTCTACAACTTCGACAACCGCATCACCGACTACTACCGCGACAGCACCGTGTCCCTGGAGGCGTTGAAGGCCGGGCAGTTCGACTACTGGCTGGAGTTCAGCGCCAAGAACTGGGCCAACGCCTACAACATTCCGGCCGTGACCGAGGGCCGCTTGATCAAGGAAGAAATCCCCAACGGCAACCCTACCGGCATGCAAGGTTTTGTGTTCAATACGCGCAAGCCGATGTTCCAGGATGTGCGCGTGCGCAAGGCCATCAGCCTGTTGCTGGACTTCGAGTGGAGCAACAAACAGCTGTTCAACGGCGCCTACACCCGCACCCGCAGCTACTTCGAAAACTCCGAAATGGCCGCCACCGGCCTGCCCGGCCCGGATGAGCTGAAGATCCTCGAACCCCTGCGCGACAAGATCCCCGCCGAAGTCTTCACCCAGGCCTTCGAGCCGGCCAAAACCGACGGCAGCGGCATGATCCGTACCCAGCAACGCGAGGCCTACCAATTGCTGCAGGAAGCCGGCTGGCGCATCGTCGACGACAAGATGGTCGACACCACGGGCAAACCGGTGACCATCGAGTTCCTGCTGGCCCAGACCGAGTTCGAGCGCATCCTGCTGCCCTTCAAGCGCAACCTGGCGGACCTGGGCATCGACCTGGTGATCCGCCGGGTGGATGTCTCGCAGTTCGTCAACCGTATCCGCTCGCGGGACTTCGACATGGTGGTGGGCAGCTTCCCGCAATCCACCTCGCCGGGTAACGAGCAGCGGGAGTTCTGGAAGTCTTCCAGCGCCGACAAGCCCGGCAGCCGCAACTACATGGGCCTCAAGGACCCGGCGGTGGACCAACTGGTAGAAGAACTGATCGACGCCGACTCGCGCAAAAGCCTGATCGCCCATGCCAGGGCCCTGGACCGTGTGCTGCAGTTCGGCTACTACGTGATCCCCAACTGGCACATCAAGACCTTCCGCGTGGCGTACTGGGACCACCTCGGCCATCCGAAAACCCCGCCACGCTATGACGTGGGCACCGCCACCTGGTGGGCAAAACCCAACGTAAAACCTGCCGTCACCCTGGAAACGACTACCGACACCAACGCCGATGCGGCGAGCGGAGGCGATTAAATGCTGGCCTATATTGTTCGCCGCCTGTTGCTGATCATCCCGACGCTGTTCGGGATCCTGCTGATCAACTTCATCATCATCCAGGCCGCCCCCGGTGGCCCGGTGGAACAGATGATCGCCAAGCTCGAAGGCTTTGAAGGCGCCACCAGCCGCATTGCCGGCGGCGGTGCCGAAGTCTCGGTGGCCGGCTCCAGCAGCTACCGTGGCGCCCAGGGCCTGGACCCGGCGCTGATCAAGGAAATCGAAAAAATGTACGGCTTCGACAAGTCGGCGCCGGAACGCTTGTGGATCATGGTCAAGAACTACGCCCGGCTGGATTTCGGCGACAGCTTCTTCCGTGACGCCAAGGTCATCGACCTGATCAAGGAAAAGATGCCGGTATCCATCTCCCTGGGGTTATGGAGCACGCTGATCATGTACCTGGTGTCGATCCCCCTGGGGATCGCCAAGGCCACGCGACACGGCAGCCACTTCGATGTGTGGACCAGCTCGGCAATCATCGTCGGCTATGCGATCCCGGCGTTCCTGTTTGCGATCCTGCTGATCGTGGTGTTTGCCGGCGGCAGTTATTTCGACTGGTTCCCCTTGCGCGGGCTCACGTCCAACAACTTCGATGAGTTGAGCTGGGGCGGCAAGGTGCTCGACTACTTCTGGCACTTGGCGCTGCCCATCACCGCGCTGGTGATCGGCAACTTCGCGACCATGACCCTGCTGACCAAGAACAGCTTTCTCGATGAGATCAACAAGCAATACGTGATCACCGCCAAGGCCAAGGGCCTGACCAACCACCGCGTGCTCTACGGCCATGTGTTCCGTAACGCGATGCTGCTGGTGATCGCCGGCTTCCCGTCGGCGTTCATCGGGATTTTCTTCACCGGCTCGTTGCTGGTGGAAGTGATCTTCTCCCTCGACGGCCTGGGCCTGATGAGCTTTGAAGCAGCAATCAACCGCGACTACCCGGTGGTGTTCGGCACGCTGTTTATCTTCACCCTGCTGGGGCTGGTGGTGAAACTGATCGGCGACCTCACCTACACCCTGGTCGATCCGCGTATCGACTTCGCCAGCCGGGAGCATTGAGATGAATCTATCCCCCCTCAATCGCCGCCGGTTCGAGCGGTTCAAGGCCAACAAGCGTGGCTGGTGGTCGCTGTGGCTGTTCCTGATCCTGTTCGGGCTGAGCCTGGGCGCGGAGCTGATCGCCAACGACAAGCCACTGGCGGTGCACTACGACGGCGACTGGTATTTCCCGGCGCTCAAGCGCTACCCGGAAACCACCTTCGGCGGCGAATTCCCCCTGGAAGCCAACTACAAGAGCCCGTATATCCAGGAACTGCTCAAGGCCAAGGACGCCTGGACCCTGTGGGCGCCGATCCCGTTCAGCTACCAGAGCATCAACTACGACCTGAAGGTACCGGCCCCCGCGCCGCCTTCGCGCGTCAACCTGCTGGGTACCGATGACCAGGGCCGCGATGTGCTCGCGCGGGTGATCTACGGCTTCCGTGTGTCGGTGCTGTTTGCCCTGACGTTGACGGTGCTCAGTTCGATCATCGGCGTGATCGCCGGCGCCTTGCAGGGCTTCTATGGCGGCTGGGTCGACCTGGCCGGGCAGCGTTTCCTGGAAATCTGGTCGGGCTTGCCGGTGCTGTACCTGCTGATCATCCTCGCCAGCTTCGTGCAGCCGAACTTCTGGTGGCTGCTGGGGATCATGCTGCTGTTTTCCTGGATGAGCCTGGTGGACGTGGTGCGCGCCGAGTTCCTGCGCGGGCGTAACCTCGAATACGTGCGCGCGGCGCGGGCACTGGGGATGCAGAACGGCGCGATCATGTTCCGCCATATCCTGCCCAATGCCATGGTCTCGACCATGACCTTCATGCCATTTATCCTCACTGGCGCCATCGGCACCCTGACCGCCCTGGACTTCCTCGGCTTTGGCCTGCCGGCCGGTTCGCCGTCCCTGGGCGAACTGGTGGCCCAGGGCAAATCCAACCTGCAGGCACCGTGGCTGGGCATGAGCGCGTTTGCCGTGCTGGCGATCATGTTGAGTTTGCTGGTGTTTATCGGCGAGTCCGCTCGCGATGCCTTCGACCCGAGGAAATGAGATGAATCAGGACAATCTGATCGAAATCCGCGACCTCTCCGTCGAGTTCGTCACGGGCGAGCATCACCACCGTGTGGTGAACAACGTCAGCTTCGATATCAAGCGCGGCGAAACCCTGGCCCTGGTCGGCGAAAGCGGCTCAGGCAAATCGGTGACCGCCCACTCGATCCTGCGCCTGCTGCCCTACCCGCTGGCCCGGCATCCGTCCGGCACCATCACCTATTCCGGCCAGGACCTGCTGACCCTGAAGGAAAAGACCCTGCGGCATATTCGCGGCAACCGCATCGCGATGATCTTCCAGGAGCCGATGACGTCGTTGAATCCGCTGCACTGCATCGAGAAGCAGATCAACGAAGTGCTCGGCCTGCACAAGGGCCTGACCGGCAAGGTCGCGACCCGGCGCACCCTGGAGCTGCTGGAACTGGTGGGTATCCCCGAGCCGCACAAACGGCTCAAGGCCCTGCCCCACGAATTGTCCGGCGGCCAGCGCCAGCGGGTGATGATCGCCATGGCCCTGGCCAATGAGCCGGAGTTGTTGATCGCGGATGAGCCGACCACGGCCCTCGACGTCACCGTGCAGTTGAAGATCCTGGAGTTGCTCAAGGAATTGCAGGCACGCCTGGGCATGGCCTTGCTGTTGATCAGCCACGACTTGAACCTGGTGCGGCGTATTGCTCACCGCGTCTGCGTGATGCAGCAAGGCTGCATCGTCGAGCAGGCCGAGTGCGAGACGCTGTTCCAGTCGCCCCGACACCCTTACACCCAGGAATTGCTGGCGGCGGAACCCAGCGGTGGCCCGGCCAGCAACGAAGTCGGCCCGCCGTTGCTGGAAGTCGATGACCTGAAAGTCTGGTTCCCGATCAAGAAGGGCTTCTTGCGCAACACCGTCGATTACGTCAAGGCGGTGGACGGGATCAACTTCAGCCTGCCCCAGGGCCAGACCCTGGGCATCGTCGGCGAAAGCGGCTCGGGCAAATCCACCCTGGGCCTGGCGATCCTGCGCTTGATTGCCAGCAAGGGCGGGATTCGTTTCGAAGGCCAGCAGCTGGACACGCTGACCCAGCAACAGGTGCGCCCGTTGCGCCGGGAAATGCAGGTGGTGTTCCAGGACCCGTTCGGCAGCCTGAGCCCACGCATGTGCGTCAGCGAGATCGTCGGCGAAGGCCTGCGCATCCACAGGATGGGCACAGCTGCCGAGCAGGAAGCGGCGATTATCGCGGCGCTCAAGGAGGTGGGCCTGGACCCTGAATCCCGTCATCGCTACCCCCATGAGTTCTCCGGCGGCCAACGCCAACGCATCGCCATCGCCCGCGCACTGGTGCTCAAGCCGCGCCTGATCCTGCTGGACGAACCGACCTCGGCGCTGGATCGCACCGTGCAACGGCAAGTGGTGGAATTGCTGCGCAGCCTGCAGGCCAAGTACAACCTGACCTACCTGTTTATCAGCCATGACCTGGCGGTGGTGAAGGCGCTGAGTCACCAACTGATGGTGGTCAAGCAGGGGCAGGTGGTGGAGCAAGGCGATGCGCGAGCGATTTTCGCTGATCCGCAGCATGGGTATACGCGTCAACTGCTGGAAGCGGCCTTTCTGGTGCCCTGCCCGGAGCGCTTCTGAGCGATGAGCACGCCCACCTCCTGCGTTGGCGTGCCTCGCCATCGGATCACCGTGGCTGCCTACTCGACCTACAGCAACTCCGGATGGCGCAGGCTATCAAGCCCAGGTAAAAACCCTCGACCATGAAGTTCCGCCCAAGAAACGTTTTCTTGGGCAACCTTGAAACGGAACTTCATTCATGTACGAATTTGCCCCGCTGATTGCCGCTGCGGCGACCGAGCCACTGCCTGCCAGCCCCGTCTTGTTTGCCACCCAGGATGATCTGAAGCTGATCAACAGCCTGGTTGCGCTGCTGTCGCCCGCCTTACCGCACAATTGGACTCTGCTGGGGCCTCCCGCGTTGATCGCGGTCGACCGCAACTCCAGGCTTGGCCAATGGATGGTGCTGTTCGGCAAGGCTATCAACCAGAGCGTGTTCCTGGCATGGGCCGACGCGCGGCACCTGGAGTATCGAAGCATCAAGGTCATGGGAAGCTCCCTGCACGCCAATGTCATTCACGAGGACCAAATGACACCCAGGGCCTTTCATCTTCATGACGACCCAGGCTGGCTGGAAGTGTCCGTGCCGATCCTGGGCATCTCCGAGATCCTTGATCCCAACCAGCTGGGCGTGCCCTATATCGACTTGCCAAACGGCCACAGTACGTTTGAATTGCCACTCGAGTTGACGCTGGCGTTCTACGGCTACACGTTGCCCAAAAACCAGATCCAGGCGCGGATGATTGTCGATGAGCTGCAGGCCTACCATGCCTTTCCAACGATGGGTGACAATGGCCGCGCGCAGTCGGCGACACGCCATGAAATGCACGCACAGCACCTGGATTTGCTGCAACTGGCCGATAACCTCGAGCAATGCATGGCCAGCGCGGCAGCCACGGATGAACCCCATGACAGCTACCTCGCTTACCGCCAGCGCCTCACGCTGAGGTCTGACTCCTTCGTAGCGCACACCTTGAAAGAAGCCGCGCAATTACTGCAGAGCGTGATCAATTCGATCGAGTTCACGCAGACGTTCCCAACTGCGCTGGGTCCCGATGAATACTTTATTTATTCCGGCGAGGATCACTCCCTGCGGGCCTCACCCGCGCAGATCCAGGGGACCAGTATCAGCCTGCGTACACACCTGGGCGGTGCGCCAGTGGCGGGTCGGCTGATTCGCCTGGCGCAATATGCGTCGTTGCTGGGAGAACAGGTGGCCTCCAATAACAGCCTGAGCCTGGCGCAGCTCATGCACTTCTACGCCATCGAGGTCCCCCTCCAGGCCAGCGAGGTGCACGCCCTGATCGCGCGCCTGCGCCAGTCATCCGTGCCTGGGCAGCCGTACTGCAGTGAAGCTGCCCAGGATGCGCAATGGCTCAAGCGCAAACAAAACAGCCTGAGCGCCCTGAATAACTTCAATCGGCTGCAGACAGAGCTGGAGCGAGTCAGCGCTGGCAAACAACCCGATGAAAAGGTTGAGCTCGACGATACGGTCGAGCTGGACACTGACTCGATGTTCTACCAGTTGCTGGAGGAGAGCGCCGAAAAACTGCTGATGATGATCAAGCACAGATCATTTGTCGCCATTTGCGTGAAACGCGGTATCGACGACGAAAAGGCGCTGGTACTGCTGACCGAAGAGGGGTACGTGGGCGCGGACGACAGGGACGGCAGGCGCAGAAACCTCACGGACGATATCGTCTCCAGTCGAGCGCTCAAGCGCTGTCTCACGCCCTTGCAGGAGCTGGCCAAACAATTGGGTGGCGAGCTGCGCAGTGATATGAAGGCCACCCTCAAGCAGTTGATGAAGTTCCTGCGCATGCCCGAAGTGAAGACAGCGGAGCAGGCCCGGCAGGCGGCGCACTACCTGAGGGCCGTCAGGGCTGCGACACCACGGCTGGGCAACTACTGGCAGGGCCTGGGCCAGCCGCAGCCGTCATTGCTGACCTTATCCAGCACACAACGCCGACAGGTATACGAAGCGCAACAGGCGTTTGCACAGGCGCATGGAGCGCCCCTGTTCAAGTGGCTCGGCGAACCTTGTTGGGCGGGCAAGAGCGCCCCCAGGATCCGCGCCGAAGCGGACATGCTGCTGAACCAGATGGTGCAGAGCCAGCGCAGCCAGCTATTGGTCGAGCGCCTGGACACCCTCGTCATCTGGTCCGATGCGGCACTGCACGGTACAACGCCACAACAGCGTCGACAAACACTGCTGCTCAGCGCGCTGATTCTGAGCCTGGACGAACAGGCCGGCACACAACGCAACCTGGTCGGCGGGCTGGCCATCGATACCGATTACTACTGGGGTGACAACTGTGCACTGGTGCGCAGCAATCTTGAAGCCCTCCTGCGCCAGACGCTGCTGGAGGGTGCCCCATTGGCTGCGCATTTGCTGCTCAGTGGCAGCGCGCCACAATTGCTCGTGCGCAACATCCCCGAAACCTTGCCTTACCTGTGTAACCAGAACTGGGTCGTGTTCAAGCAGTTCGTCGATTTCATCGAGCTGAAAACCCCTGGCGCCAGCCGGTACATGACACTTGAGAACATCATGACCCTGGTCCATAACCCTGCCACGACGCTCAACCGGGAATTCTGGGCGCTGCCTCCTACGGTCGATCCCGTCCTCGACTGGGCGCGTGCCAATGGCGTGGTGGATGCGACGGACACGGACCTGCCCTTTAAAGGCGAGCTCGCCGTGCGCACCTATGAGAAACAGAAGCGCACACTCAACGATGCCTTCGGATCGCTGCACACCCCCTATCCGGATCAGAAGGAGGCGGCATTGAGGTACCTGCGTGAGGTCTATCCGGATAACGCTCACCTGGACAAAACCGTGTTCATGCCGGCGCCCTTCCTTCCGCCCGGTATTCGCTATCCGCAAGTCAGTACCCAGGATATTTCCTTTTCCCTGGCCGAACTGTATCTGGCCGGTGAGTTAAAGCACATTGAACGCTGGAGGGCGATTCAGCCACAGGTACGTGTCAACAGGTTTTCGCCATCCTTGAGAACGCTCAAGGACCACAACGCTGATGAAAACTTCCACGCCGCGCTCGAATCCATCCGTGAGAGCTATATCGTGTGCATTGCCTACCTGCTGGCCTGCCTGCCGCTGCCCAAGCGCGTCAGCCTGGAGCAGGGAAACATCGAACTGTACCTGCTGCGCAAACCGTCCCCCGCTGCCCGGGACACGATGATCACCGCACATTTTGGATGCCTGTTGCGTGTTCGCTACCAGCGGGATCGCTACCTGCTGCAACTGCTTCCCAGGCAGATGCTGGTCACGCAGCTGGCCAGCCCGCCATCCGGTTTGCTGAATGACCCGGTCGCCCCAGACCCTGTTCAGTTGCAGATCGATTGGAGCGCTTATCTCACCGGTTCCGAACCCGTGGCGGGCGCCAGTTCGCAGGTCCTGCTCCATCCCCTGGACGCCACCCTCATAACGGATACCCAGGGTGACCCCGCCCCCATACCGAAGTCCTGGCAATCGGCACGACTCGAAGCGATTGCCAGGATGGTCGTTGACCAGTGCCTGCTCAGTAACCACCGGGATCTGAGTGAGTCCACGCAGAACCTCAACAATGTGGAAAAGGTCCTGCTGATCAACAACCGCCGAAACGAGCGTTTGCACAATCTGAAACCCTATTAAGCCATCGGCTACCCAAACGCCAGGGTCTGTGCAACGATCCGTTTCTGATCTTGACTGCCCTGGAGTCGCGCCCATGACACCGCCCGCCCCTTTCCCCGCCGCACCGCGCTTCTGGCGCGACGAGCGCCTGCCGTTCATCGAAGCGCGCACCATCGCCGACGGGCGCAAGGTCACTTACACCCGTCACGCCCATGAGCACTTCTCCATCGGCGCGATCACCACCGGGCGCAGCTATTACCATTACGGCGCCGATACATTCCAGATCAGCGCCGGCACCGTGGTGTTGATGAACCCCGGCGATGTGCATGCCTGCAACCCTATCCACGACCAGCCCTGGTCCTATCATATGCTGTACCTCGACACGCCCTGGCTGACCGAGCTGCAGTACCAATTGGGCTTCAGCACCGACCAGGGTTATCGCCCGTTCAATACGCCGCATACCCGTGACCCGCTGCTGTACGGCGGCTTGCTGGCGTTGTACCGGATGCTGGTGAACGAGCAGGCCGAATTGCTGCAAAAGCAGAGCGCACTGGTGAGTTACTTCAGCGAAGTCCAGCAGCGCCTGAACCCTTCACCCACACCGATGCGCGAGGTCAACCACAAGCTGGAGCGGGCCGCCGAGTACATCCGTGCGCACTGCACCGAGGCGTTGAAACTCGAAGACATCTGCCTGGCGGCCGAACTGTCGCCGTCGTACCTGATCCGCGCCTTCAAGCAGTACTACGGGCTGACGCCCCACGCGTTCCTGGTCAACCAGCGCATCCAGTTTGCCCGCACCCAGCTGCGCAAGGGCGAGTTGATCGCCGACGTAGCGCTCGCCGCCGGTTTTGCAGACCAGGCGCACTTCCAGCGCACCTTCAAGCAGCATTTCGCCGCCACCCCCGGGCAATACCGCGAGGTGCTCAAGCCATCAGCAAATAACCCACACTGGCCACCAGCAACGCGGCCATCGAGCGGTTGAACAGGCGCACGCCGTGGGGATTGTCCAGGTAACGGCGTAGAAAGGTCCCGGCATAGGCCCAGCACGCCACCGACAGGTAGCAGATCACCAGGTAGAGACTGGCAAACAGCCAGACTTGCCGCCCATCCCCGTCGGCCACAAACAGGCCCATGCCCGCCACACAGGCCAGCCAGGCCTTGGGGTTGAGCCATTGCATGATCGCGCCGTAGAGCATGGATGGCGCTGTCGCGCTGCCCTCCGCGTTGAGCTGGCCGTCGTCCACCGCCAGTTTCCAGGCCATGTACAGCAGGAACGCCACCCCACCCCACTGGATCAACTGGGTCAGGATGGGCCAGCGCACCAGCACCTCGTGCAAACCCAGGCCGATCAGCACCAACAGCAAGGTAAAGCCAACGGCAGCGCCGAACACATGCTTCTGGCTGGCGACAAAACCGAAGCGCGCGCCTGAACTCAGGGCGACCACGTTGACCGGTCCCGGCGTGATGGACGTGGCCAGGGCGAAGGCGGCCATGGAAATGATCAAGCTCATTGCGGTTCCCTTTTTATGATGAGGCGTAAACAGGGTTCCACGGTATAAGGCCGGGTCAAATCGGTATTGAACAAAATCACCCTGGGGCGTGGATCACACAGTCTTCGACGCCACACACCCGCCCATCCTCAGCCAGGATCTCGACCTAGTGCAGTGGCTTGGGCAGGTGTGTGGATGCCGGCGTTCAACGCTGCGTGGGAATGCGGATTTCGCCATCACGGCATTGGGTTTTCACACTGCGTGGGCAACCGGCGAAGGCCAGGTCCTTGGTCAGGCACACACGCACCTCCGACAGCACCTTGCCTTTGCAGATCACCGCCAGCCCATGGGTGCCCATGCGCGGGTTACTTTCGCGAAACAGCGCCTCGATCTCGCGGGCAGGCAACGACGGCGGTGTGTTGAACGGTTGCAGTTGCGCAGGGATGGCAACCACGCCCAGCGCCGCATCGGTTTTCTCCAGGTATGCCAAGGGTTCCAGCCCGCTGCAGGTGCCGTGCTTGGCCCATTCGTGGGTGAGCAGCGAGCGCGTCGGGAACAGCGCCGCGCCTTTGTCCATCTCTTCGCGGCTCAAGCGCGATTGCGGCGTGCAGGTCGCCGGCCACCCTCCCCGCGCGTATTGCGGCCACAAGCCGTGCAGCACAAAGCCGTAGCCCTTGCCCGAACACTGCTCGTTGTCCGGGTGCGTCAGGCAGAAGGTCGGCGACCATGACAGCGACAACACATAAAAATCAAATTCCCCAGGCGTCCCTTGGCTACGCGGGGCCGCCATCGCCGTTGTGGCAAGTGCCAGCCACAGGACCATCCAGTATTTCATTCAGCTATTCCTTGGAAAATCATCCCGGCAGATTGGGATTACGTTGCAGGACCTTGTCCAGGATCCGATCGGTCTTCAACGCCTCGATGGCCAGCGACGGATGCTCGGCTTCGCCGCGAATATGCGCGTTCATGGCCAATACGTGGTGCCATTGGATATGCGTGTGGCATGGCACTTCCAGCACCTCGCTGGTCTCGCCCTCCAGGTGCAGCGGCTGGTCTTCGAAGACCGAGAACTGGATGCGCCCACGGCTACCGATCAATTCGACCCGGTCCTCACGGCGGTCGGCGACGAAGTTCCAGCAGCCCATGCCCAGCGCGCCCGAGCTGAAGGTCCAGCAGGCCGTCACGGCGTCCTCGGCGGCATAGCTTCCGGCCTGTCGTGCAGTAAAGCCCGCCACTTCGACAATATCCCCGGCCAGGTACTGGAACAGGTCGAAACCGTGGCTGGCCAGGTCGGCAAAGTAGCCGCCACCGGCAATGGCCGGGTCGGTGCGCCAGTTGGCGGCGCTGGCGTCCTCGGCGGCCGGCGGCTTGCACAGGGTCCAGGTCAGCTGGCGTAACGTGCCGATGCGCCCGTCCTGCAGCCACGCGCGCACTTGCTGGAAGCGTGGCAGCGAGCGCCGGTAGTAGGAAACAAACAGGTGCAGCCCGGCGCGCTCGAAGGTGCGCTGCATCAGCGCGCTCTGTTCGGCGTTCAGCGCCATCGGCTTCTCGACACAGCAATGCTTGCCGGCCGCCGCCACCATCAGGCTGTATTCCAGGTGGCTGTCGGGCGGCGTGGCGATGTACACGGCGTCCACTTCGGGGTCGTTGATCAGTGCCTGGGCGTCGGTGTAGTAACGGGCAATCCCATGTCGCGATGCATAATCGCGCACGGCCTCCTCGCGCCGCCCCATCACGGCCACCAGCGCCGAACCTGGCGCTTTGTAGAAAGCGGGTCCACTCTTCAATTCAGTGACACTGCCACACCCGATCATGCCCCAACGTACGCTGCTCATCTGTTTTCCTCGTCCGTTTTCATCAATCAGGCAGTATCCACATCCCCACGCCGACACGCCATAACCACTTAGCATGACAATTGCATTACACTTTTATGACATTCATCCCGCTGCGGGGGCACAGACGATGAAAATACGCGCAACGGTCATTTGCGAACACGAGGGGCATATCCTCTTCGTGCGCAAGGCCAGGTCAAAATGGGCCTTGCCGGGCGGCAAGGTGGAACGGGACGAGCGCCCGGTCGGTGCGGCCGAACGGGAGCTGGAAGAAGAAACCGGATTGAACGTGGACGGGCTGCTGTACCTGCAGGAGCTGAAGGCCCACGACACCGTGCACCATGTATTTGAAGCCTCGGTGGTGAATATCGCGGATGCGCGGCCGCTGAACGAGATCGTCGACTGCCAGTGGCACGCCTATGGCGCCGTGGACCAACTGGATACCACCGACGCCACGCGGCACATCGTCAAAGCCTTTCTCCGGCGTCTGTAATACAGCGCCCAACCTGTTATCCAGCCCCCTTCGTTAGACCAGGCCATTTGCTCTCTGCCGTTCGACAAAGGATCTGTCGACCGCGGCAGCCGCTGTGTGTGTCAAAGGCACCCACATGGCCTGGTGAAGGGCGGCAGGCGGAGGTATCAGTGGCGAGGGCGCTTCCCCTCACCGCTGGGGGCAAGACTCAAAAACTGATCTGGGACGGGCCATTTCCTGCTGCCGATTCTTCTCCCGGGCGTTTCACCCGCGTTTGCTCTGCCATGTCCTCCGGCTGTGCGCCGCCGAAATCGGTGATTGCATCCAAAGAGTTAGGTTGAGCAGCAGCCTGCGCGGGACGTACGTTAGAGCTTTCGATCATCGTTCTTTACCTTGTTGCTCTACCCAACGGAATGTCGGGTTTCTCTGAGCTCTACCTTCGTGGCACTTTGAGATTTCCAGTTCCATCATCCTGCTCACGACCGAGGTTCTTTGCCTGCCAACTTTGCTTGGGCCTTTGCCTGCCCGCGCCTGTACAAGGCCTCCACCAGCTGCTGCCGTTCATCCTGGGGCAAGGTATTGGCGAACTGCGCCAGGGTACCGTCCACCAACGCCCGCAGCGCCATATCGGCCTCCCGTGCCTTGGCCAGTTCCGCTACCAACGCCTCACGATCGAGGCTCGGCGCTTCCAATTGCTTGATCACCCCCAGCCGCGCCTCACGCCCTGCCATGATCAGCGGCTGGCTGTCGTCGCGATTGCGGCGCAGCAGTTGGCGCAGTTCCCTGCGCCGCTCCGGCGGCAACTTGACCATCGCCTGGCGCAGGCCATGCTGGTTGACCACCGCTTCGGCGGGCCGGGCGTTGGCCATCCAATGGTAGAGACCGCCGCCCACCCCACCGATCAAAAATACGTTGAGCAGGATCGAGGCAAACAACCACGGCTTCAGGGATCTGGTGGTCATTGTTCGGTTTCCTCGGCATTGACGCTGAAGACGACTTCCGCGTCGCCCTGATCAAAGACACTGGGCAGCACGTCGGAGGACAACATCGGCAGCGGCACGCTCATGGACGCCACCAGCATCCCGGTGACGATGCCGGCAATGCCCGCACCGACAAGGCCGGCGGGCGATAACCAGTTGGCATAGCGTGACCAGAATGAGCGTGGGGCGGATTGGCGTATCTGCCGGACCAACGCCGGGTCGGGGAACGCCAGGTGATGGCTGTCCAACTGGCTGTCAAGCCAACGCGCCTGCTGCAAGGCTACACGGGCATGGACGTTGCCGTTGTCGAGCAGCGCCTGGGCCGTTGCCCGTTCTGCCGCGGGCCAGCGACGCAGGTCCGCCCCATAGACGTCGGCCAGGTACACAAAGCGTTCGGGTGTCATGATTTTCCCCTTCCTGGGCGGGCAAGCCCGGGTGTATCGGCAAGTTGGCTGCGCAACTGGCGTCGGGCCCGCGACAGCAGGCTCTCCAGTGCCTCGACGCTGATATTCATCAGGGCCGCGGCGTCGATGTTCGACAGCTCCTGGTAGTACTGCAACACGATGGCTTCGCGCTGGCGTTCGGGCAAGGCCGCCAACGCGGCGGCCATGCGTGTACTGCGGTCCTGGGTCTCCAGTTGCTCTTCAGGCGATGGCGAGCTGTCTGCCACCTCCACCGCCGCCTCATCGCTCAGCGGGCGCTCCTTGCGCCGCCGCAAGCGGTCGTGGCACAGGTTCAGCGCGACCCGGTGCAGCCAGGTGTCGAAACGCGCTTCGCCACTGCGCCAGTGGGCGGCCTGGCGCCAGATGCGCAGGAAGCTTTCCTGGGCCACGTCCTTGGCCTCGTCGGCGTCCCCCAGGATCCGACTGGCGAGCGCCAGCAAACGCGGGAGCTTGCGCGTCACCATTTCGTTGACGGCGGCAGGTTCGTTATTGCCGATACGCGCCAGCAGCTCAACGTCCGGATCAGTGTCTTTCAATCGGGCAGTTCTCAGGGCCAAGGGTCAGGGTTCAGCGGATCCAATGCCCTTCGCGCCAGTACCAGTTGGGGCCATGGGCTTCCCAATGACCAGGCTCCCAGCGCGCATGACGCATCACTGGCTGCCAGTGGCCCGGTACCCAGCCATAACCGCGCCCTTCCCAACGCCAGTGGCCACGGTCCCAGGCATAGCCGGGGCGCTCGGCCGGGATCATTTCCACACGTTGCGGCGGCGGTGCCTGCTGGATAATGATCTCGGTCTGGGCAAACGTCGGGGTGCTGACAAACGCGGCGAGGGCCAGCGGAACAAGCACGGTTAAACGCAATGTGGCCAGGGCTCTCATGGCAACTCCTCCATGCAACCCGCGAAAGTGCAGGTTGCTGATGGGTTGAACGGCGCGTGCACAAAAATCCGTCGCGGGCTGCGCAGATTTTTTCAGCAGGGTGCGAGACCAGTATTGCTCAGGGGTTGGCGGGGCTTGATGAAATGTCTGAAAGGATTGCGACGGATTTTCGCCGGTCGCCGCGTTGAAGGATTAACCCCGGCCAAACCAAGAGGAAACACCATGTACCGTCGACTTACCCTGCTGGTTGCCGCTGCGCTGATCGTCAGTCTCAGCGGCTGCGTGATCGTGCCGGAACACCGTCATTGCTGCTGGCGTTACTACGGCGCAGTGGACGCGCCCAGCCATGCTGTCATCGGCTAGCTGGCCGCCGCCATGCCCGTCACACGACCTCTCGTCTGCTGCCTCGGCAAGCGCTTGACTCCCACCGTCGATCACACGACGCTCTGGGCACTTAGCCATCATTCGAGCCGTCCACCATGAGCATTGCCCCTCCGAGCCAGCCCGACAGCGACGTATACCGCACGCTGCTGGAGTCGACCAAGGCCATCCCCTGGCGTATCGACTGGCAGACCATGACCTTCAGCTATATCGGCCCGCAGATCGAAGCGCTGCTGGGCTGGACCCCGCAAAGCTGGGTCAGCGTCGATGACTGGGTCTCGCGCATGCACCCGGACGACCGCGAATACGTGGTGAATTTCTGCGTGTCGCAATCCCGTGCAGGGGTGGACCATGAGGCGGATTACCGGGCGCTGACGGTGAACGGCGACTACGTGTGGATTCGCGACGTGGTGCATGTGGTGCGCAAGGACGGTGAAGTCGAGGCGCTGATCGGCTTTATGTTCGATATCAGCGAACGCAAGAAGACTGAAGAACATCTGGTGCGCCTGCAAAAGCAACTCGAGGAATATTCCTATCAGGACGGCCTCACCGGCATCGCCAACCGGCGCATGTTCGACACCGTGCTGGAGCGCGAATGGGCCAGCGCCCTGCGCAGCCAGTTGCCACTGTCGTTGATCATCCTGGATATCGATTTCTTCAAGCAGTACAACGACCACTACGGCCATATCAAGGGTGACGAATGCCTGCGCGAGGTCGCGCGTACCCTGTCACTCGCCGCCAACCGGCCCCGGGACTTCATTGCACGTATCGGCGGTGAAGAGTTTGTGTGGTTGCTGCCGGAAACCGATGCAGCCTCGGCCAAACAGGTGGCACAGCGCTGCCTGCACCTGATCTGCCAGCAACAGATCGAACATGGCTTTTCAGCGGTATCCAACCTGTTGACCCTGAGCCTCGGCGTGGGTACGCGCATCGTCAAACCCGACAGCCCGATGCTGGGTTTTGTCGAAGATGTCGACAAGTTGCTCTACCAGGCCAAACGCAACGGGCGAATGCGCGCAGAGTTTGCAGACGGGGAAGTTTGATGCCGGGTCAAATCGCAGGCAAAAAAAATCCCAAGTAGCTGATGGAAACTTGGGATTTAAAAATGCATAAACCGTGGGAGGTGAACGCCCGGCTATAGTAACCAGTGTAAAAAGCTGTAACAAGAAAATTTTATATCCTTTCGTCGGATTCGAAGCGGTGTAAGTCCTTCAATAACCACATGTTTTTTAAGGTAACGAAGTATATAAGTGCCACTTTTTGGTGCAACTACCGCCGTTATTCCCACTTATAAAAAAGGGTTATAAGTTACGGCGGCGTGACACTCTTCGATCCGCCCTCGCTCAATTGCTTGCAGGTATCGCGAAGTTCGAGGCCACCGGATGTGGCCACACTGGCGACCCGCTCAACCTGTCGGCAAAGTGCCAAACGCTCGGCCGCTTCTTCGCGCTGGCGATCCGCCTTGGCGTTGAGTTGCACGAAATAGCCCCCCAGCACTACCGCAACGCACAGCACGCCGACCGCGAGGGAGCGCAAGCTGGTGGACGATGGGCGGGCTGCCGGGCTCATCGGCTTACCCTGCCCTGCTCTTCTGGTAGCGAACGTCGTCCCCCTCCACCCGCTCCACCACCGACCAGCCCAAGTGCCGGTAGAAACCGTTGGCGCGGATTTCGTCGCGGCCGTCGGTGATCAGGAACAGCCTGTCATGGTGTTCAAACAGCGCCGCTTCGGCGACCGCCATCAGTTGACGGCCCAACCCGAGGTTCTCGTGACTCGGCAACACGAACATCGCAAATACCTCACCTTCAGCCAGGTCGACCATGGCGAAAGCGACTGGCTGGCCATCCACTTCGGCAATCCATACGCAGGGCGCTTCACGCATGCTATCGGCCAGCAGCTGCGGCGTGATGCCCAGTTCAGCCATCTGCTCAATACTCAAATGGTTTTGGACCACCGACGTGCGGATCTCGAACAGCGTATCGACATCGGCCTGCGTCGCCGCGCGAATTAGCGTTTGCATACCGGCCCCCCCTTAGTGAAGGACGCAATTGTATGCAAATTGAAACACAGTGAATGTCGTGGATTTGTAAGCGACGGCCTACCAGAACCCTGAGCCTGCACTCGCCGGCGTACGCACCTGCGGGGTACGCTCCAGCAGCCTCAATAGCGGCAGGCACGCCGCCTGGATCAGCAACATCCGGATCACCTGCATCGCGGTCACCAGCGTCACCGCCAGGCCCAGGGCCTCGGCGGTCAGGCTCATTTCCGGCGCGCTGCCGGGCATCATGCCCAAGGCCAGCGACAGCCACGGCATGCCCAGCCAGGCGCCAAGTCCCCATGCGGCGAGGGCCGTGGCAATTACCGAACCCGCCAACAACAGCAACACCTTCGACAGAAAACCCGGCGCCCGCAGGAAAAAACCACGGTCAACCGCAACGCCGAGCGCGCAGCCGATCAACAGCTGGCCGGTGCCACTGAGCCAGCCTGGCATGCTCATCGACAGGTTGTTGCAGCCCACTCCCACCGCGCAGATCAGGAACGGCCCGAACGTCCATGGGTTGGGCAGTTTGCAGCGCTGGAAGCCCAGGGCTGCCAGCCCGCTCATCGCCAGGATGAACACCAGCCAGGGCCAGATCACCGGCAACGGCACACGAACAGCCACGTGCGGCATTCCAAAGGTGGCGACGGCGGGCACCGCCAGCAGGATCAGCAGCAACCGAATGCTATGGGCCGCCGCGATAAACGATGTGTCCGCATGACGTTGGCGCCCCAGGTGCACCATCTCAGTGGAATTGGCCGGCATCAACGCGAAGAACGCCGTACCGAATGAAACGCCCCAGCGGTGCAGGATCAGTACCGAACACACGGCCAGCACCAGCGTCAGCATCACTGCCGTTACGATCAGGCCAAGATGGGTCGCCACTTGCTGCATCACCGGCAGGGTGAAATGACAGCCGATGGCCACCGCCACGATCAGTTGCCCGATCCTGCGCCCGTGGGGCACTTCCGGCACCCGCGCGCCGGCGCATCGGCTCAGCATCACGGCGACCAGCGAGCCAATCACCCAGGGCAACGGCCACCCCGCCCAACTGGCAACGCTGCCGCCCAAGGCGCCGATGATGAGGGTCAGGAGCCAATACTGGCGAAGGTTGCGCATTGTGATGAACCCGGCATGGAGAAGAATGCCGACAGGTTATAGACTTGACATCATCACAGAAAATATCCATTTGTTAAGCAAATCATCAACTTTTGTTATGCGAGCCCGTATGAACCTGAAAGCCCTGGAGTACTGCGTCGAAATCGCCCGCCAAGGCAGCTTCACCAAGGCCGCGCAGGCGCTGCATGTGGCGCAACCGGCATTGAGCATGGCAGTCAGTCGGTTGGAAGAGGAACTGGGTGTCGCCCTGTTCAACCGTGCTACGCGGCAAATCAGCGTGACTGCCGAAGGCCAATTGTTCCTGGCGCGCGCCGAAGCCTGCCTGGAAGGTTTGGCTGGTGCCCGCCGCGAGCTGCAGGACCTGACTCAACTGCACAGCGGCGAGATCCGCATCGGTGTGCCGCCTATGTACGGCATCCGCCATATTCCCGAACTGTTGATGCAATTTCGCGCGCGTTATCCCGGCATTGCCATGCATGTGGTGGAAGGCAGTGCCGATGACATCAGCGAACGCCTGGCCACACGGCAGATTGATGTGGCGCTGCTGGAGTCGCGACGGGTTGACCCGGACTGGGAGTCGGTGCTGCTCGGCAGTGATGAGATGGTGTTGTGCATGCACGAAAGGCATCCGTTGGCAGGGGCACCTTCGATCATGGCGGCGCAATTGCAGGACGAGCCCATGCTGGTCTTCGACAACACCTTCCTGCAACGCCACCTGCTGGATGCCTTTTGCAGCGATGCCCGCGTGCGTTTCAATATTGCCCTGGAAAGTAATTTCGTTCCGCTGGTGATTGCCGCCACCCGCAGCGGCATGGGGGTTTCCACCCTGCTGCGGTCAGTTCAAGAGCAGGAGGTCGGGCTCACGGGTGTGTCTTTCGAGCCTGCACAATTCATGCACTTCAACCTGTGCTGGCGCGCCAGTGAGTATTTGTCCCAGGCCAATCGGCGGTTTATTGAAACGGCAAAGGTGTATTTCCAGGAGGATGCCAGCTCGCCGCTGATACGCTAAGCGGGCTGGCCACTCATTTGCGTGCCACTTTGTAGCGCACGCAATCCTGATAGAAACTCTGGCGAATCGCTTCGGGCTTGAGCCGTGAACGACTGTCATACGTCTGTTCGGTGATGCCCATGGCCATCATGCGCATCCAGGACTTATTGAACTTGATGGTCTGGATCTTCTGCCGCGCGGCGTACAACGACACCCCCGACAGCTTGAGTTCCTGGGCCCTGGCAGCCGTGCCGGCGCCCCAACTGCACATGTACTTGTCACCCTCGCGCAGCTCCCTTGCCTGCACGGCAGCCGCGCCGCCGGCCAGGGAGCAGGCGATCAGCATGATTCCAACAGTGCGCATTTGCTTCCTCACCTAACCACCTGAAAATAAAAGCGATTCTGGCGAGGATTTTGTTACAAAGGGGCCACTAAATTGCCTTATCGGTGAAACCGAATGACAACTGATGGCCCTGTGATGAGCCCGCTTGTTGTGGCGAGCGAGCTTGCTCGCGCTGGGGCGCGAAGCGGCCCCCCACCAATACACCTATGGGTATCAGGTAGAACGCGGTGCCTGGTTTTGGGGCTGCTTCGCAGCCCAGCGCGAGCAAGCTCGCTCACTACACAGGCCCAGGTACTTACCACTGGTAGGTGGCACTCGCCTGCACCGTACGCTGCGAGCCATACCAGCACCATGAGTACGAGTAGCACGACGCGACGTACTCTTTGTTCGCCAGGTTGGTAGCGTTCAGCGCCAGCCGCAGGTTGTCCTTGAGGTTGACGATGTTCTGGATGTCGTAGTGCACCGCCGCATCGAACAAGGTGTAGCCCGGTACTTTCAGCGTGTTAGCCGTGTCGCCCCAAGATGAGCCGACATAACGCGCACCGGCACCGGCCCCGAAGCCCTTGAGGTTGCCATCGTGGAAGGTGTAGTCCGCCCACGCCGACGCGGTGTGACGCGGCACCGCATAAGTGGTGGTGCCTTCGGCATTGATGGCTGGGCCTACGCCGATGTCGCTGATGGGCGCATAGCGCACGGTGTTGTTGGACTTGCTGATGCGGTTATCCAGGTAGGCATAGGCCGCCGTGATGTCCAGGTTGTCGTTGAGGCTGGCCTTGCCTTCGAGCTCAAAACCACGGGATTGCACTTCGCCGTCCTGGCTCTGGCAGCGACCGCTGCCGCACAAGTGGGTGGGGTCCGGGTCGGTGGTGAGGACGTTGGTCTGGCGCAGGTCGAAGATCGCAGCGGTGATAAAGCTGTTGCTGCCCGGCGGCTGGTACTTGATGCCGATTTCATACTGCTTGCCTTCGGTCGGCTTGAACACCGAACCGCCGTAACCGGTGCCCGACTGCGGGTTGAACGACTCCGCATAGCTGGCATACGGCGCCAGGCCGTTATCGAAGAGATAGACCAGGCCAATACGCCCGGTAAAGGCCTTGCTGTCCAGGGAGGACTGGCTCTTGGCCCCGGTGCGCAGGGTCTTGGTGGTGCTGTCGGTGCTGGCCCAGTCATAACGACCGCCCAGCAACAGCACCCATTTGTCCCACTTCATCTGCTCTTGCAGGTAGACCCCGGTCTGTTCGCTGCGCGACGTACCGTCGGTGGTGTACGCCGGTACCGGCACGGCCGCGCCATAGACCGGGTTGAAAATATCCAGGGTCGGCCCGGCGGTATACGTCCCTGAGCCCAACAGGGTGTCGGTGCTGGTGTTCTGGTAGTCGAGCCCCATCAGCAGGGTGTGTTGCAGTGGGCCCGTGTCGAATTTGGCCTGCACCTGGTTATCGAGGGTGTAGGCATCCATGTCGACGTCACTGGCAATGGTGGAACGTCGGATGGTGCGGTAATCCGCCAGCAGGTAGTTGCTGTAGAGGCTGCGATAGCGTCCTTCGCTGCGCAGGTAACGCGCGTTCTGGCGCACCGTCCACACATCGTTGACGTGATGCTCGAAGGCCCAGCCGATGGAGTAGTACTCGCGATCGCTTTTCTCGAAGTTCTTTTCGCCGTCGTAGAAGTCCACGTCGATGCTGCGCCCGGTCGGGCTGTGCAATACCGAGCCCCAGGCCGGCACCGAACCGTAGGACGCGCCCTTGGGGTCCTTCTGGAAATGCCCGAGCAAGGTCAGCGAGGTGTCTTCGTCCGGCCGCCAGGTGAACGCGCTGGACAACGACTGACGACGGGTTTCGGTGTGATCGACCTGGCCATCGGCATCGTCGAACAGCCCCGCGACGCGGTAGGAATACACGCCTTGATCGTCAATCGGCCCGCTCAAATCGAAGGTGGTGCGCTTTTTGTTAAAGGTGCCGTATTCGACGCCCACTTCATGGAACGGCGTATCCAGCGGGCGCTTGCTGACCATATTGATCACCCCGCTCGGCGTGCCCTGCCCGTACAGCACCGACGCCGGGCCGCGCAGCACTTCGACGCGCTCCAGGTCGAAGGCATCCTTTTGCGGCAAGGCATCACGGCTCGACGGCATGCGCAGGCCGTCCAGGTAAGTGGCCGGGGCAAACCCACGGATGGTCAATTGGTCGAGACGCGACGCCGTGGCGCCGCGGGTTTCCGGGATGACCGCGGCGCTGTAGCGCAGGATCTGGTTGAGGCTCTCGGCGTTCTGTGCGCGCATCTGGTCTTTGGTGACGATGGAGATCGACTGCGGGGTCTCGATCAGCGCGGTATCGGTCTTGGTGCCCGACAAACTGCGCGTAGCCACATAACCGGACACCGGCCCGGTAGGGCTTTCGGCCTGGTAGGCGCCGCTGATGGTGGTGGCCTGCAGCTGCATGGTGCCGCCGTTATCCGGGATGGCTTCCAGGCGGTAGCGGTCGGCCGAGAGCTTCAGCGCCTGCAGGCCGCTGCCGGCGAGCAACTGGGTCAGCGCCTCGTCGGTGGCATACTGCCCGCTCAAGCCATTGCTGCGTTTGCCGCGTGTCAGGCTCGCATCAAACGCCAATACCAGGCCCGCCTGCTCGGCCAGGCTATTGAGCGCCTGGCTCAAGTCACCGGCCGGAATCTGGAAGCCGCGTACAGCGCTGCGGCTTTCTTCGGCGAAGGCGGATTGGACGTTCAGCAACGGCACGGCGGCGAAAGCCAACGCCACTGACAAGGCCAGTGGGTGCAAGGGGCGAGCAAGGCGCGACATGGGAAATCCTGGGTAATAGAGGTTCTATTAACCATGACGGCCAGGTCGGCAAATCGGGCAAGAATGAGAGCAGTTTTTATTTGGGCGGCGTAGATCGGTGTGTTGTGTCTCCCTCATTAACCCCACGCCACCACCAACAATCCCCCCCCCAACGCCAGGCACAACGGCGAATAGAACCACGTATCCCACCGCGCAAACCGTGACCCGCCGACCTTCTTGAAAAAACCCACCAACTCCGAATCCCCAATCGCCCTGGCAAACATCAGCAGGGCGATCGCGCTGATTCCCCATTGCAGCGCCGCATGGGAGACCGCCGAAAAGTACAGCCCGGCCCGCAGGCACACCAGCAGTGCAATGCCGACCAAGCCCATCGCCACCAGAAAGGTACCCAGCGCCGAGGGCTTGAATGCAGGGCGAGGCCCGCTGGCGAATTCGCCGGGCAGTTGGGGGATGGCGGCGAGGCTGCCGAGTTTGCCGCCGGCAGCCCAGTACAAGTGCACCATGCTGATGCAGGTAAAAACGCCGACGATCCATCGTGCGATGACAAAGCTCATGGCGGGTTCTCCCTGAAAGGTGCGAAACAGGATAGTCGCCCTGGGATTTTTTGCAGGCATTTCGTCGGCGGCTGATGGTAAAGTGCCGCCCCATGAAAATCGCCCGTGCCGACCGCTCGCTCATTGCCTGGATGCTCTATTGCTGCGTCCTGTTCAATGTATTCGCCTGCAGTATCGGTCACGGGCAGATGGTGGGGATGCAGCTCAATGGCATCGGCGGGCAGTTCTGTACCGTCGACCCGCGTACCCAGGCGCCCAAGCCGTCCAACTCCACCGATGAGAACCTGCCGACGCTGTCCAAGGCGTTTGGTTGCCCGCTGTGCTCCACCGGCGGCATGGGCCCGGCGCTCAGTTCCAACCTGAATGTGGCGGTGGTGCCACAACCCCATGCACCGCCGCCGGCCGTCGTGCTGGCCGCTGATATCCCTGCCCGCTTCACCTGGCCCACGGCTAACCCGCGCGCGCCCCCCGCCTTCGCCTGATCCCTTTGCTTTCCAATCTGCACTGACCACCGGTTCCACACGGAATGACGGACGGTCGTGCGTTGTTTTCAAGCCAAGTTTTTCAGGATTCAACCATGAAACATCTACCCCTGTTGGCGGGCCTGTTCGGCTGCCTGCCTGCCTGCGCCTGGGCCATCGAACTGGCTCCGACCACCATTGATGGCGAATCAACTGCCGAACCCGGCCTCACCCTGGATCAATCCAGCGGCGTGGCGTCGCGTCTGGGACTGAGCGTGCGGGAAACCCCAGCGTCGGTTGCCATTGCCAACCGCAATGACATCGAGCGCCATGGTGCCAAGACGTTCCGCGATGCCGCCAACACCCTGCCCGGCGTCAACGCCAGTGCGCCGCCGGGTTTTGGCGGGTTTGTCTCTTACCGTGGGTTTACCAGCAGCCAGATCACCCAGATGTTCAACGGTATCAATGTCGCCACCGGCCTGGCCCGCCCCGTGGATGCCTGGATCTATGACCGCGTGGAACTGGTGGGCGGCCCCTCCTCCCTGATCAACGGCGCCGGCTCCGTAGGCGGCTCGCTCAACTATGTGACGAAGCTGGCCACCCGTGAGGAGCAGGCCGCCGAAGGTCAGCTCACCTATGGCAGCTACGACACCACCGGCATGGCATTCGGCGTCAATCACGCGCTGACCGAGCCCGGCGCCGAGGTGCAGCATTACGCGCGCCTGGATGTGAGCCGCAACACCAACCACAGCTACATCGACCGCGACCAGCGTGAGGCCTGGAGCCTGGCGTTTTCCCTGCTCAGCGACCTCACTCCCGACCTGTCCCATACCCTGGCCCTGGAATACCAGGATGAACAGGAAGACAGCCCTTACTGGGGCACGCCGGTGCTCAACCCCAAGGCCGGCGAGCTGAAGATCGACAAACACAACCGTTTCAATAACTACAACGTCGCCGACGGCCGTTACGAGCAGCGCACGATCTGGGCGCGCTCGATCATCGACTACCGGGTCAACGACAGCACGACGCTGAAAAATACGCTCTACCACCTCGATAGCCAGCGTGATTACCGCAACCTCGAAACTTACCAATACAACGCCGACAACAGTGCGGTAAACCGCTCGACCGCCTACCAGGTGCGTCACCAGGGCGAACAGCACGGCAACCAGTTCGAGCTGCGCCATGACGACCGCCTCTTCGGCCTGTCGACCACCTGGTCCGGTGGTTTTGAGTACAAGGTCAACAGCACCACCAACACGCCGCTGAATGTGCCGGGTAACAGCACGGTGGACCCGAACGGCTTCGCCCCCGGGTACTTCTACGACATCCCGCGTACCCGGGAGAACTTTGGCAAGGACAAGACCAATGAGGTCACCACCAAGGCGTTGTTCGTGGAGAACCGCCTGGGCCTTACCGATAAACTCTCGCTGCTGAGCGGCCTGCGTTACGACGCCATCGACCTGGATGTGACCAACCACCGCGGGGTCACGGCCACCAACCCACGGCACTTCAAGCGCCGTTGGGAACCGGTGACCGGTCGCGTCGGCCTGACTTACCAGTTCATCCCATCGGCCAATGTCTACGTGCAATACAGCACCGCCGCCGAGCAACCGAGTACGACCACCCAGGTGTTCGATGTGTCGACCGGCAAACAATGGGAGGTGGGTAGCAAGTTCGACTACCTGGACGGCCGTGGCTCGGCCACCGTTGCTGTCTATAAGATCGAACGCAAGGACTTTGCCGTAACCGACCCGCAGGACCCGACCACGAGCATCCCGGTCGGCGCGCAGTCATCGAAGGGCATCGAGTTGGCCAGTTCATTGCGCATCACACCCAGGCTGCTGGCGGAAGGCAACGTCGCCTGGGTGGATGCCGAATACGATGAGTTCAACGAGAAGATCGCCAGTGGCGCGGTGGTCTCGCGCAAGGGCAATACACCGACCAACGTGCCCAGGCGCATCGGCAACCTGTGGTTGACCTATGACTTTACCGAGGACTGGCAAGGCGGTGTGGATGCACGCTATGTCGCCGAGGTGTATGCGGACAATGCCAACACCCAGACGGTGCCGGCCTACACGCTGTTCGGGACGTTCCTGCGCTACCAGGTGGATTCACACACCTCGGTGACCGGCCGGGTGCGCAACCTGACCAATGAGGTGTATGCCGAGTTTGCCCATGTGTCGCCAGCGTATTACCTGGGAGCGCCACGGACATTCGAGCTGGCGGTGCAAACCAAATTCTGAAGCGACAGTGCAAACAACATGTGGGAGGGGTGTAGCCCCCTCCCACATTATTTTTGATCTCCGCTCGGCAATAAGCGCCGTGTTTACTTCAAGCTGGCTTCGACCTTCTGCGCCACATCCTCGGTCAACCACGCCTTCCACACCTCAGGATGCTCCTTGAGGAACGCCTGGGCCACCTCCCGGGGCGCGGTGTGGTTCTCGCTCATGGTCGCCAGGGCTTTATTCAGCGGCTCGATCGGAAACTCGACCTTCTGGAAAAACCCGGCAATCTGCGGATGTTCCTTCTGGAACGGCGTGGACACGCCAATACTCAGCTTGGACGCCAGCGACCGCGTAGGCTTCGGATCGGGGTTATCCGCATCCGTCAGGGTCTTCCAGGCCTCGGCATCGAACGGTGGCTCCTCCAGCTGGATCAGCTTGTAGCGCCCCATCAACGGCGTCGGTGACCAGTAGTAGAACAACACCGGTTTGCCGCGACGGATGGACGAGGCAATTTCGGCATCCAGTGCAGCTCCCGAACCGCTGCGGAAGTTCACGTAGCTGTCATCCAGGCCATAGGCCTTGAGCTTCTGTTTATTGACCACTTCCGAGGTCCAGCCGATGGGGCTGTTGAGGAAGCGCCCCTTGCCGGGAGACTCCGGGTCCTTGAACACGTCCTTGTAGCGCGCAAGGTCCTTCACGCTCTTGAGGTCCGGCGCCAGGGGCTTGATACCTTTGGCCGGGTCGCCCTTGACCACATACTCCGGCACCCACCACCCCTCGGTGGCCCCCTTGACCGTATCGCCCAGGCCCACCACCTTGCCTTCGGCCTCGGCCTTGACCCACACCGGGCTGCGGCCGGCCCACTCTTCACCGATGACCTGGATGTCGTTCTTGGCCAGGGCGGTTTCCAGGGTGATGGTGGTACCGGGCAAGGTGTCGGTGGGCAAGTCGTAGCCCTTCTCGACGATGACCCGCAGTATTTCGGTGATCAGGCTGCCGCTTTCCCAGTTCAGGTCGGCAAAGTGCACCGGCGCTGGCGCGGCCGAAACTGGCAGTGAAGCCACCGATAGACCCAGGGTCGTCAGCGATGCAGCCAACAGCGTTCTCAATCCTTTCATGCCCATGCACCTCGCGATGTCGCAGCAAACAACGAACGGCTTTGCTGTCTATGCGCGAAGCCTCTGAATAGTTAAGTCAACTCAACTGTAGTAGAGGTTCCGGGAGATAGGAGATGTTCGCAGTATTTACCGATTATTCACTGGCCTTGAACGTCACCAGCTCACCCTTGCGCCATTTGGCGGCCTTGCCGGTCACGGCCTTGAGGGTCTTGGTCAGGCCTTCCTGCAGTTGTTCATGGGCCGCAAACACCAGCATCACACTGTGGCCTTCCTTGAAGACGATGCCCTGGCCCTCGGGCGAGGACACAAAGGCATAGTCGCCCAAGCCATACACCGTCAACTTGATGTCGCGGAACTTGAGTTCGAACTTTCCACCTTCGCGACTGGGCAATACCGCAGCACGGAAATGGTCGCCCACCTTGAGCTCCAGACGGGGTTTGTCATCCACAACCATTGCCGCTTCGGTATCGATTTCGGCGATGTAGATGCCTTCCGGCGTCTGCTCAGTGATGTAAACAAAACGGGATTGAAACTGCTTGACCAACTTTGCGCGCAAATCGCCCAGCACGAACAACGCGTGCATATCCAGATTACTGACTGCCAAGGAAACGCCCCCACATCGAAAAGAGCACTGTCCGCCGGAGCGGGCAGCACAAAGAAACGGCCATCTCGGCACGATCACACAACACATTCATGGAAAACTGAAGAAGACCCCGTTGCTGCGCCCAAAGCCCCGGACAGGCATGCACGATGGGCCTTGCGCAGGGACATCAGGCATCGCAGGAGATCACAGGTTCAATAACCAGAGAATACCGGTCGACCCGCTTCAGAGAATAACACTATTAAAAACGCAGTTTCCGACAGCTCATACAAACAAAAACACCTCGGCGTGGAACCAGACGCCGACTGCCGACGACAATACTAAAACAGCAACACGGGTCAAAACCACCTGTAACGCCGCTGGTGGGTCAACAAGATCGATCGACAGGAGCTGACCATGCAACGACGTCAATACGACGCTATGTCTTCCCGCACTCGTTCATCATGTCAGGACGAACAGCAATACTACTGCTTACGCAGCCCCAACGGGTACCCCGATTCCGTTCTTTACCAAGTTGTACCCGCCGGAAGAAACTTCTTCCATATCCGCGAAGTCACCAGTGGCAGGATCAAAGGCTTTCGCAGCGACCACATCGAGGCCTGTGAACTGGCCAAGCGGCTGGAGGCCTCACTGCACGGCGGAATCGTTTCGTCACCCGGATGACTTTACTGCGCCGCCGCCCTTCAACAACTGCCATACTGGCCTGTCCATTGGAATTTGCTCCCTCACGGGCCAGGTTTCATCAGTGCTGTTGGTTACCTCGAAGGGAAGGCGATACGTGACGGAATTTGATATTGGCGAATTTTTCATCCATGGCGACGCAAGGGAAGTAGACGGTGAGTTTCAAGCAGTGATCGTGATGCGCGCCAAGCCGCCGTTGACCACCGTCACCACGCACCAGGTCGAAAAAGACCGTTGGTTCAAGACCCTCGACACTGCCGCCAGCGCCGGAAAAGAATCCGCCCAGGCACTCAAGGCTGCAGTGGATTCAGGGGCACTGACCTCCTGACAATCCGATCGAACTCTACCGCGCCACAAGCCTCCCATGCATAACGATCCCGAAACCCGCACGGAGACTGACATGGACGCGCCAATACCGACACTCGAAACCTTATTTGAACAACTGGGCCTGGACTCAACCCCCGAAGCTATCGACGCCTTTATTGTCGCGCACCCGTTGAGTGACGACGTCAAGTTGATCGACGCGCCGTTCTGGACGCCGCAACAGGCACAGTTCCTCAAGGAAGAACTGCGTGAAGACGCCGATTGGGCCATGGCGGTGGATGAGCTGAACCAGCGCCTGCATCAATCGCAGTAACCCACTCAATGCCGGCTGCCTGAGCGCAATAGCGCTTGCCAGGCAGCTGGTATTTCCCCGCCTCACAGACAACAACAATCCCTAGCGCGCAGCCTTCGCCCCCTCCGGCTTATACCCCAGGCGCAAGCCACCCCAATGCCGCCCCCGGACCATGATCGGCACCGACAAGTCGTGCATCAACTCACCGGTATCGCGGGTGTAGGTCTGCAATAACACCGCTTGCTGGTGGCTGCCGCAGCGGATGCCGGTGCGGTCTTCGAACTTGCGCTTGGTGCGGTTCTGCACCGCGTCGACCTGGGCATCGCCGGTCAGCGCCTGGGAAAATGCCTTGTTGTGCGTTGGCACATAGCCCTGGGGCGTGCAGGCAATGGCAAACACCAAGCCTTCATGGCGTGGCAGCAGTGCTTCCTGGATGGCCGGCAGCACCTGGTCGGTGTAGCCATCGAACCGGCTGTGGTACTTGCTCGGGCTGGTGTTGGGGATCAAGGTGTAGCTGCGGTCGAACAAGTCATCCAGGCTAATGCGGTTCTGCTGTACATCGGCTTCGAATTGCGCGGCAATCCGGCTCGCGCCTTCGCGCGCCAGGTCGTAGATGCGTTGGTGATAGTCATCCAGCCCGACTTCCGCCAGGCGCTCACTGATCGTTTCGGCCTGCCCTTCCATCTGCACAGCGGCATCGGCCAACTGGCGGGTCTGCTGGTCGCTCACGATAAGATCGCTGCGCATTTGCTCCACGGCATGGAACAGGCTGTCGAGTTGGGCGCGGTTGGTGTCGGTGCCCTGGGCGATTTCATTGACCTGGCCTTCCACACCCGCCGCCAGGCCGGCAATGTTCTCCAGGTGCTCGCCGGCGTGCTCCACCTGCTCGACACCGGTGTGCAAGTCTGCCGAGAGCTGGCGAATCTGCTCAACCACCTGGGCAGTGCGTTGCTGGATATCCGCCACCATCACCCCGACTTCATCGGTGGCCGTGGCCGTGCGGCCCGCCAGCCCACGCACTTCATCCGCCACCACGGCGAACCCGCGACCGTGCTCACCGGCCCGCGCCGCCTCAATCGCGGCGTTGAGCGCCAACAGGTTGGTCTGGCTGGCGATGGACTGAATCACCAGGGTCACCCGCTGGATTTCTTCACTGCGTTGGCTCAGGGCTTCAATCAACTCCCGACTGGCATTGGCGCGCTGGCTGAGCTGGTGCATACGAATGATCGACTGGGCCAGCACTTCACGGCCTTCCGTGCTGCGCTGATGGGCCTGGCTGGCCGCCTGAAGGGCCTCGCGACTGAGTTGAGAGGTGACCTTTTCAGTGCTGATCATCACTTCGGCACTGCTGACGATCTGCTTGGCCGCGCCCAATTGCGATTGCACTCGAGCCGCCAGTTGCTTGACTGAATAGGCGACGCCGGCAGCGGACAGTGCGTTGTGGCTGGTGGTATAGGACAGATCGCGGGTCAGCTCGCCAATGGCATCGGCAGTGACGGGCGGTGCCGTGCGGGAGGTGCGGTTCATAAGGCCTGGCAGCCAGATCACCAGCAAGGCAATGGGCAGGCAGAGGTATATCGGCAGGCTGGCAAACGCCAGGCCCAGCAGTACCAGCACCAGGGCGGCGCTCTGCAGGAGCGGCATCAACCAGCCGGGCAACCCGCGCACCACCGGTTGCGGTGGCACTGCTGCGCCCATCAGAGATCCGTCTCCAGCCATCGTCGTTACCCCACTGTTTGTCATTTTTGTCCCTGCATTAAACGCCACTATCCAGCCATTATCCATGGGCCTTTAGTGGGGTAGCCTGCAACAGATCAATAGACGGGGCGTAACGGGTCTTTCTCCGGGGAACCGCCCAGGCGATTCCCCAGCTTCAGCGCATCAGGCTTGGCGCTGGTGCTTGTCGATCTGCTCGTGGCGCTCTTGCGCTTCGATGCAGTACTTGGTGGTCGGGCTGATCAGCAGGCGCTTGAGGCCGATAGGCTCGCCGCTGTCATCGCACCAGCCGAAGGAGTCTTCCTTGATGCGTTCCAGTGCACGCTCAAGCTGCGGCAGCATGCGCTGGTCGCGGTCGATGGCATTGACCAGCCAGGTGCGCTCTTCTTCAACGGAAGCGGCGTCGGCAGGGTCGGCCGGGGTGTCCAGGCTTTCAATGGCGATGCGGTTCTGCTCAATGCGCTCGTGGTGTTCCACCTTCATGTCCTGCAGCAACTTCTCGAAAAAAGCGTGCTGTTCGGCATTCATGTAGTCATCCGCCGGCATGGCCAGCAACTTTTCCTTTGTCATTGATTTCTCTATAAAAAATACGTGCATTAAGGCGAATAAGGGAGCGTTCCGGTCGACCTCTGCAGGTCTCGGAAAGGCGCCATCCATTCCAAGCGCCACCCGGCACTCAATTTACGAGGGGCGGCAGTCTAAGGCCGACTTGAGGGCACAGCAACTGAAATGACAGGCATTTTTACCGATATAACCCCCAAAGGCACCAGGACGGGCTTGGCGAATGGTCATCGGAGTGCGTTTATAGCAGGAAAGTTCGTAGAGCAGCTATAAGCCGCAGGCTGCAAGCGACAAGCTGTAGAGCTCATCGGACTTGCAGCTTGCAGCTTGAAGCTCAGCGCTTGAGCTTGCGCTTGTTGCGGTACTGGTCGATCACCACCGCCACCACGATGATCAGGCCCTTGATGATGTCCTGGATATACGCATCCACCCCGACAAAGGTAAACCCGCTGGCCATCACTCCGAGGATCAGCGCGCCGATCACGGTGCCGGTGATACGCCCTACCCCGCCAGCCAGGCTGGTGCCGCCGATTACCGCGGCGGCAATCGCATCCAGCTCATAGGACATGCCCATGCCGGCCTGGCCGGTGGCGGCGCGTGCCGAAGCCACCACGCCGGCCAGACCGGCGAGCAACCCGGCAATGCTGTAGACGATGATCAAGTGGCGCTTGACGTTGATCCCCGACGTCCGCGCCGCCTGCATATTGCCGCCGATGGCGTAGGTGTACTTGCCGTACTTGGTGTAGCGCAGGGCGATATGGAAGATCACCGCCACCACCAGGAAAATGATCACCGGCATCGCGCCATGACCGATGGCCGTGTAGGAGTCCGAGAGCATGCTCACCGGCTGGCCTTCGGTGTAGTAACGCGCCAGGCCACGGGCCGAGACCATCATGCCCAGGGTCGCGATAAACGGCGGAATACCCGTGACGGCGATGATGCTGCCGTTGATCGCCCCCGCCAGCAGCCCCACACCCAACCCCATCGCCACCGGAATCCACACCGGCAAGTCCGTCAGCGAAGGGAACACCGCCCGGGAAAAGTCGGAAGTTTGCGCCAAACTGGCGGCAATCATCGCCGACAGCGCCAGCACCGACCCCGAAGACAGGTCGATACCCGTGGTGATGATCACCTGGGTCACCCCGATCGCCAGCAAGCCGATGATGGACACTTGCAGGATCATCAGCACCAGGCGCTGGGAGTTCATCAGGAAGCTCTGGTCCCGCACGATCCAGCCAAACAGCTCAAACACCAGGCCGATGCCGATCAGCACCAGGAAGATGCTCAGCTCGGTGGGCAAGCGCCGACGGTGCTTGACCGGGGCCGTGGCAGGCTTGTTGTCTGTTATTGCGTTCATAGCCAATCACCTTCTTATTCTATGGCGCGGGCCAACCGCAGGCCCGCGCGGCTGTTCGTCAGTGGACTGCGGTCATACCGGAAGCCAGCTGCATGACTTTTTCCTGGGTCGCATCCGCACGGTCCAGGGTGCCCATCAGTTCGCCTTCGTGCATCACCATCACCCGGTCGCTCATGCCCAGCACTTCAGGCAGCTCGGAGGAAATCATGATCACCGCCATGCCTTCGCTGGCGAGGAAGGAGATCAAGCGATAGATCTCGGCCTTGGCGCCTACGTCGATGCCCCGGGTCGGTTCATCGAGGATCAGCAAGCGTGGGTTGGTCATCAACCAGCGCGCCAGCAGGGCTTTCTGCTGGTTGCCGCCGGACAAGGTGTCGATGCACTGCTCCAGGGATGGCGTCTTCACCCGCAGTTTCTTGCACATGTCCTCGCACAGGGCGCGCAGGGCTTTCTGCTGGATAAAACCGTTGCCCGAATAGTGCGGCAGCACGGCCATTTCCATGTTTTCCAGCACCGACAGGCAGGGGAACAGGCCACTGAGCTTGCGGTCCTCGGTCAACAGCGCAAAGCCTTTTTCGATGGCCATGTGCGGGTCACTGATGCGCACCGCCTCGCCATCCAGGGTGATCTGCCCACCGCTGCTGGGGGTGATGCCGAAAATGGTTTCCGCCACATTGGTGCGCCCCGAGCCCATCAGCCCGGCGATGCCGAGGATCTCACCGGCATGCAGGTCGAACGACACGCCCTGGAACACCCCGTCCAGGCGCAGGTCGCGCACCGACAGCAGCAGTTCGCCGATGGGCGTCTCGCGCACCGGGAACAACTGGCTCAGCTCGCGACCCACCATCATCGAGATCAGGCTGTCGCTGTTCATGCTGTCGGCGCGTTGCAGGCCGATGTACTGGCCGTCGCGGAACACCGCCACTTCATCGGCAATGGCGAACACTTCGTTCATTTTGTGCGTGATGTAGACAATGCCTTTGCCCTGGGCCTTGAGGTCGGCAATGATCGAAAACAGGTGGGCCACTTCCTTCTCGGTAATGGCCGATGTCGGTTCATCCATGATCAGGATGTCGGAGTCGTAGGACACAGCCTTGGCAATTTCGACCATCTGCCGCTCGGCGATGCTCAGGTTACCCACGTGTTCCTCGGGGTCCAGGTTGATGCGCAGGCGCGCCAGCAACTCGGCGGTGCAGCGGTGCATTTCGCGGTGGTTGACCATGTGCAGGCTGTTGAGCTGCTCGCGGCCGATCCAGATATTCTCGGCGATGCTCATGTGCGGCATCAGGTTGAGCTCCTGGTGGATCATCGCAATCCCGGCCTTCTGCGCCGCCAGCGGCGTGTCAAACACGATGGGCTTGCCGCGCAGGCGGATTTCACCGGCGTCGGGCTGGTAGATGCCGGCGATGATTTTCATCAAGGTCGACTTGCCCGCACCGTTCTCGCCCATCAGCGCCAGCACCGTACCGGGGCGTACACGCAGTTGTACGTCGGCCAGGGCCACGACGCCGGGAAAGCCTTTGCTGATGTTGACGATTTCCAACAGGTAGGGTTCGTCCAGCGGCAACGGCTGGATACCGGGAGGCTGCGAGACAGCGGCTTGAGCGAGCATAAGACGGTACTCCATCAGCAGGGCGGGCACGACCGCCCTGCCGGTTCATTGTTGTTATGTCAGGGCTACTTGAACGTGGCGACGTTTTCCGGGGTGATCAGCTGGAACGGGATGATCACGTTCTGCTCGACCGGTTCCTTCTTGGCCATCTTGCGCGCCGCTTCCACCGAGCCCACTGCCTGGCCCTTGGCGTCCTGGAACGCGGAGGCGGCCATGTCACCCTTGGTGATCGCATTCAAGCCATCCGGCGTACCGTCGACCCCCGCGATCAGCACACTGCCCTTTTCCTTGCCGGCCGATTTCAGCGCCATGGACGCGCCGATGGCCATCTCATCGTTGTTGGCCAACACCGCATTGAACTCGCGGCCTTGGGTCAGCCAATCGTTGACCAGGGTCATGCCCTTGTCCCGCAGCCAGATGCCGGTCTGTTCCTGTTCGATCTTGATGTCCGGGTACTTGGTCAACACTTCCTTCACGCCCTTGGTGCGGTTGGTGGTGGAATTGTTCGCCAGGTCGCCCAGCAGGATTACGATCTTGCCCTTGCCACCGAGTTTTTCAGCGATGTACTGCATTTGCAGCTTGCCGGCCTCGACGTCATCGGAGGTCACGGCCACGACGTCCTTGGGCAAGTCCTTCTGGTCGGGACGGCGGTTGACGAATACCAGCGGGATACCCGCCTTGGTCGCGGCATTGATGATGTTCTTGGTGGAGGCGGTGTCGACCGGGTTGACGATAATCGCGTCGACTTTCTGGCTGATAAAGTTCTCGACCTGGCTCAGTTGCTTGACCACATCGGCGCGGGCATCTTCGAACTGCAGCTGCACGCCGTCACCCTTGGGATAGGACTTGGCCTGCTTGTCCATGTCTTCGCGCAGGTAAGTGAGGAAGGTGTCATCGAAGGCGGACATGCTCACGCCGACCTTGATGTCGGCGGCACTGGCAACACCGCTGGCCAGCAGCATGGATAAAGCCAGCGCGGTAAAACGGATCGGGGTCTTCATGAACGGTCTGTCTCCACTTTCTTGTTGGTTTTTTGGACGTTGCGTTTATCAGAGCTCGGCAGGCACGCGTACGACCGGTGCGCCTGGAATGCAGCAGACCAGCGCGCCCTGGTTTTCGACGCACAGCACATTAAGGAAGGAGAAGTAGAACGGCCGGGCGCGGGGCAGGCCGCGGGGCGTGTGGGCAGGGCGTAAAACTCGCAGTACAGCGTTGAAGATTTTCATCTGACGGTACCTGGTTGTTTTTGATCTTGTTTTTGTTGAGTCGTGCGAATCGAGTCCGAACGTACTTTATGCAACCTGGAAAAGACTTTATTGGAAAATAATTTCCATATCAACCTGTTTTAGAATTTTATTCTATTTTTGTTGAAACCACCTGCTGGCGCTCGGCGCTGAGGCGTGCGGCGTCCAATATACGCGTGGTTTCCAGCGCGTCATAAGCGTCCACGGGCAACGGGCCCTGCCCGTTTACCGCCGCTTGCAACTGGCGATAGAACTGGGTCCAGCAGCCCTTCTCCGACGGCACTCGCTCACGTTCCGGCCCCTGTTCGAACCAGCCCCAGCGGCGATGTTCTTCTGCGCCCCAGTGTTCGCCTTCGGTTTTCGGTGACTTGCCGGCCATCAGCGCTTCTTCCTGGCCGTCCAGTCCGTCCACGGTATAGCAACCCAAGGTGCCACTGACGCGAAAACGCGGAGCCTGGCTGTTCTGCAGGGCGTTGCCCCACAAATGGGAAACCACCCCGTTGGCGTGGGTCAGGGAGACGAAGAAGCCGTGGTCGACAGTGGGGTATTCAGGGGTGAACTGTAACTGCGCAAAGACCCGCTCCACCGGACCGAACAGTTGCAGCGCCTGGTCCACCAGGTGGCTGCCCAGGTCGCGCAACCAGCCGCCGCCGCTGGCATTGCCCACGGCCTGCGGGCTGTAGCGCTCGACGCGGGATTCAAAGCGGGTGATCTCGCCCAGGACACCGGCGTCGATCAATTTGCGCAGGGTCAGGTAGTCCGAGTCCCAGCGCCGGTTCTGGTAGACGCTGAGCAACACCTCATGGCGCTCGGCGGCCGTGATCAGCGCCTGGGCCTGTTCAGCGTTGGCGGCAAAGGGTTTGTCGCTGACCACCGCCACGCCGTGCTCGATGGCTTCCAGCACCAGCGCCGGACGGCCCTTGAGGGTGGTGGAAATCACCAGGGCATCGACGCCGGCTTCGACGATCTGGCCGATGCTGTCAAAGGCCTTCACACCTGGAAGATCGGTACTTAATTGCTGGCGGCGCTCGGGTGAGCGCGTCACCACGCCGACAAACGTCGCCCCCGGCAAAGTTGCAATCAGCGGCGCATGAAAAAAGCGCCCTCCGTGGCCGTAGCCGACTAGTCCGATTCTCATGATCAACTCCTGAATTGAATTGGAAACCAATCAACTGTGGGAGGGGGTTTGCCCTAATGCCAGTCAGTTAAGCGTACATCGCCTCCTGTAGGAGCGAGCTTGCTCGCGAAAAACGTCAACGATAACGAGTGCTTCCTGAATGAACGCGGCGCCTGTGAGTTTTTCGCGAGCAAGCTCGCTCCTACAAAAAGCCTTAACTGAGTGGCATTAGGGCTTGTCCCTCCCACATTGACCGAGTGTTAGCCGTAGAAGTGTGGGCGATCCGGCAGGCGGACCTTCACAATCTGCTCACTGCCCTGGGCCTCGATACACGCATCCGCCGCTACCGCCGCCGCAAAGCCATCCCACGCCGACGGCCCACCGACCTGACCAGCACGCACGCTATCGATGAAGGCCTGCAACTCCACGTCATAGGCCCCGATAAAACGGTCCTTCCAATCCATCAGGATCGCATTCGACAGCTTGGCATCGCTGCGCAGCTGTACCTGGGACGGCTCCGGCAATTTGGCGATGCCGGTCTCCCCCACCACTTCGCACTGGATGTCGTAGCCGTACTGGCAGTTCACAAACACTTCCACGTCGATACGAGTGCCCTTGGCGGTTTCCAGCAGCACGATCTGCGGGTCGCGCAGATGGGCCAGGGCCTTGCTGGTCTTGCGCGGGAACACCACCTGCACCGACACGTAGTCGTCGTTGAGCAGCCAGCGCAGGACATCCAGCTCGTGGATCAGGGTGTCGGTGATCGCCATGTCGGTCTTGTAGTTCTCGCCCACCGTCGGGTTACGGTGCGCGCAGTGCAGCATCAACGGCTCGCCGATCTGGCCGCTGTCGATCACCGCCTTGAGGGCGCGATAACCTTCGTCATAGGGGCGCATAAAGCCCACTTGCACTAGGCGCTTGCCGTAGGCCACTTCGGCGTCGACGATCTTGCGGCAGCCTTCGGCCGTCACCGCCAGGGGCTTCTCGCAGAACACCGGTTTGCCGGCGGCGATGGCGGCGAGCACGAACTCCTCGTGGCTCGGGCCCCAGGACGTGACCAGGATCGCCTCGACCTGCGGCGAGTTGATCAGCCCATGGCCGTCCGCGTACACCTCGGCGTCCAGCTTCAACTCCGCGACCACCTTGGCGGCCTGCTCAAGGTTGATGTCGGTCACCGCCACCACCTGGCTGTTGAGCAGGGTCTGGCTGCACCGACGAATATGATCGCGGCCAATGGCGCCGGTACCGATTACACCAAGCTTCAAAGACATACAAACGCTCCTCTAGTTATTAGTACTGCCGGGCCTTGGCCAGGTGTTCATTGAGTTTTTTCGCCGCCGCGTTGGTGCGCTCGCTGGTGGACACCTGCGCCACCCCCACCCGCCACCACGACAGGTAGCCGTGGACCATGGTCTTGGGCAGGACCTTAATGTCGATCAGGGTCGAGACGCTTTGCGTGCGCGCATCGGCCAGGGCAGCCTCCAACTGCTCCACCGTGCTGACCTTGTAGGTCTTGCAGCCATAGGCCGCCGCACTCATGGCGAAGTCCACCGGCACCAGGCCGCCGTCGAGCTTGCCGCTCTCGGGGTTGCGGTAGCGGAACTCGGTGCCGAAGCTGTCCATGCCGTTGCCGATCTGCAGGTTGTTGATGCAACCGAAGGCCATGTTGTCGAGCAGCACCACGTTGATCTTGCGGCGTTCCTGGATCGAGGTGGCCAGCTCCGAGTGCAGCATCATGTAGGAGCCATCGCCGACCAGCGCATAGACCTCCTTGGAGGGCTCGGCGAGCTTCACGCCGAGGGCGGCATTGATCTCATAGCCCATGCACGAATAACCGTACTCGACGTGGTAGGTGTTGACGCCCTTGCTGCGCCAGGCGCGCTGCAGGTCGCCGGGCAGGCTGCCGGCCGCGGCGACGATGATCGCGTCGTCGGCCAGGGTCTGGTTGAGGACGCCGAGCACCCGGCTCTGGGTCAGGCATGAGCCGGTCAGTTCGATAAATTCACGCAGCACGGCGCGGTCGAGGTGGTCGTCGACTTCCGGCACAAAATCATCGCCGTGGTACTCGACCTGATGCACACGGTCCACTTCGGCGTCCAGTTGCGCCTTGGCGTCGGCGATCTGCTCGCCCCAGCCGGAACGGTAATCACCGAGGGCATCGGCCAGCGCTTCGAGGGCGACCTTCGCGTCGGCCAGCACCTGCACGCCGTCGAGTTTCAAGGCGTCGCAGGGGCTGATATTGAGGTTGAGAAACTTCACCTCGGCATGCTTGAACAGCGATTTCGACGAGGTGGTGAAGTCGGTGTAACGGGTGCCGATGCCGATGATCAGGTCGGCCTCGGGCGCCAGCAGGTTGGCGGCCAGGCAGCCGGTTTCACCGATACCGCCCACATTCAGCGGATGGCTCGAGACCACCGCGCTCTTGCCCGCCTGGGTTTCGGCGAAAGGAATATCAAAGCGCTCGGCAAAGGCTTGCAAGGCAGCATTCGCTCCGGAGTACTTCACGCCGCCACCGCAGATGATCAGCGGTTTGCGCTTGCCCCGGAAGGCGGCCAACCCATCGCCGATCATCGCGGCGGTGGCCGGGCGGCGGTCGATACGGTGCACCCGTTTTTGCAGGAAGTAGTCGGGGTAGTCCCAGGCTTCGGCCTGCACGTCCTGGGGCAGCGCCAGGGTCACCGCGCCGGTTTCGGCGGGATCGGTGAGCACGCGCATGGCATGAATCGCCGCCGTCATCAGTTGCTCGGGGCGGTTGATGCGGTCCCAGTATTTGCTCACGGAACGGAAGGCATCGTTGGTGCTGATGCTGAGGTCGTGGAACTGCTCGATCTGTTGCAGCACCGGGTCGGGCTGGCGGCTGGCGTAGACATCGCCGGGCAGCAACAGCAACGGGATACGGTTGGCAGTGGCGGTCGCCGCAGCGGTGAGCATATTCGCCGCACCTGGGCCGACAGAGGCGGTGCAGGCGTAGATCTTGCGGCGCAAGTGCTGCTTGGCAAAACCGATGGCGGCATGGGCCATGCCCTGCTCGTTACGGCCCTGATGCACCACCAGGTCGCCGCTGTCCTGTTCCAGGGCCTGACCCAGGCCCAGCACGTTGCCGTGGCCGAAAATAGTGAACACGCCGGCGACGAACTTGCTCTGCACGCCATCGACTTCGATGTACTGGTTATCCAAAAACTTCACCAGGGCCTGGGCCATGGTCAGTCGGGTGGTGGTCATGTCGCGCCCCTTATCGTTTCTGCAGGTGGGCGATGCTTGCCCCCAAGGCCTGCTGGATATCCGCCAGCTCGTGCACGCTTGTCGCAAACGGTTCGAACGACAGGTAGCCGCTGTAACCGCTGCTGAGCAAGGTGTCGATCTGCGCGGTATTGCCGAGGATATCGCCCTCGCCCACCAGCACGCGGTGGCCGTCGCGGATCGAATTGAGCGGCGCCTCGGCATCTTCCACGCCGGAGATATGCACCAGCCCGGTCAGTTCCGGGAAGAACTCATGCTCGCTGGCCAGGTGGTGGTGGAAGGTGTCGTGCACCAGGCGGAATACATCCAGGCCGCCGATGGACTGGATCGCATCCACCGCCACGCGCTTGCGGCGCATGGCACATTCTTCAAAGCCCAGGGGCTCGATAAACCCGAGAATCCCGTACTCGCGCAGGATCGGCGCCAGTTGGCTCAACGCGGTGCGCAAACCGGCGGCGCGCTGGGCTTCGTTGCGGGTGTCGCCGGGTTCATTGAACGGGCACATCACCAAGCCTTGCGCACCACATTCGCGGGCATAGGTGGCGAGCGCTATCGCCTGGGCGCGGCGCTCGTCATTCCACACATCAAAGGGGTACAGCGCGTTGATCGACAGCACCGTGATGCCCTGGGCCGCGCACAATTCGCGCACGCGGCCGGCCGGGGTGCCGTATTCGATCTGGCGATCCTTGAGGTCGTTGCGAATCTCGATGGCATCGCATTTCAAGGCCACGGCCAGCTGGATGAAATCCGGCAAGGACAGGTTGGGCGCGACCATACGGTTGAGGGCAAAGCGTAGAGGCGACTTCATTGTTATTGTTCTCCGTCCAAACCGTTTTAGAGGTCCAGCAGCCAGCTGTGCTGCGGGTCGTTGTGGAAATGCCAGGCGCGCTTGGGGCCCGCCATCACGTTCAGGTAGTAAGACTCGTAGCCATACGGCACGCTGACCGGGTGATAGCCCTTGGGCACCACCACCAGATCACTGTTTTCCACGGCCATGGCCTGGTCGATGCTGCAGTCGTCGGTGTACACCCGTTGGAACACGAAGCCCTGGGGCGGGTTGATCTGGTGGTAGTAGGTCTCTTCAAGAAAGCTCTGGTGCGGCAGGTCGTCGGTGTCGTGCTTGTGCGGCGGGTAGCTCGACGAATGCCCGGACGGCGTGCGCACTTCCACCACCAGCAGCGAATGGGCCGGGTCGGTATCCGGCAGGATGTCGCACACGTAGCGGGTATTGGCGCCTTTGCCGCGTACGCTGCGCTTGCACTGTTCAGGACGGATCAGGCGTGGCTCGAAACCCGGAGCACCCGGTGCGGCGCACACGGCAATCTGCACGTCGCTCAACGCCGTGACCTGGGCATCGGTACCCGGCGGCAGATAGGCGGCGAACGGCGATTTGTCCTCGAACACCGACTGGCGATCACCGAGGTTCTGCCAGTTGAAGCCCTCGCCTTCGATATTGACCCGACCGCTGAGCAGCACCAGGCACAGCTCCTGATCGCCGGCAGTCACCGGCAATGTTTCGCCAAGGCTCAGGCGGTAGGCGGCAAAGCCTACGTATTCCAGGCGGCCCTCTTCCAGGGCGACCATGGTTTGTCCGCGTTTACTGCTCTTTACCAGCAAGCTCATGGTTGGGTCCTCTCATCGAGAAGCGCACGCAATGTGTCATAGCCCTTTTTCGCATAGACGTAGCTGGGCGCCACGGCCGGATCCTGCTCGGCTTCTACCACCAGCCAGCCCGCGTATTTCGCGGCCATCAGCACATCGAGCAACTCGGCAAAATCGATATCGCCATCCCCGGGCACGGTGAAGGTGCCGTTGACGATGCAATCGGGGAAGCTCCACATCTGGTTGCGCGCCAGTTGCACCACGGCTTTGCGCACGTCCTTGAAATGCACGTGGCAGACGCGGTCGATATGCTTGCGCAACACCTCGATGGGTTCGCCGCCGCCCATATAGCAGTGGCCCGAATCGAACAGCAGGCCGACTTCCGGCCCGGTACGGCCCATCAACTGATCGATGTCTTCAGGCGATTCGACATACGCGCCCATATGATGGTGGTACGCCAGGCGCACGCCCTGGGACAGGGTGAAACGCGCCAGCTCCGTGAGTTTGTCGGCGTAGTCCTGCCAGGCCTGTTCACTCTGAAACCGAGGACGCTCGATCAGGCGAATGCGCGAGCCCTGGATCGAATCGGCCACCTCGCCGTACACCAGCACCTTGGCGCCGTTTTGTTTCAGCAGTTCGACGTGGCCGGCGATGGCTTCGATTTCTTCGGCCACCGAGCGACGGGCCAGGCGACTGGAGTACCAGCCGGAGACCAGCGCCAGGTCATAGGGGCGCAGGACGTCGCCGACGCCCTTGGCGTCCTTGGGGAATTTGCCGTTGAGCTCGAAACCTTCGTAGCCGATTTCCTTGCCTTCGCTCAGGGCGGTGCTCAGCGGGGTTTCACCGCCGAGGGCCGGAAGGTCGTCGTTGCTCCAGGAGATCGGGTTGATGCCAATTCGGATTGCGGGCATGGCTGCACCTTTATTATTTTCTGGTATCACTGAGATCTGCTTTCTGTGGGAGGGGGCAAGCCCCTCCCACATTGGATTGCATTTCAAATTAAGAACTTGGTTCAGCCTCGGGCACTGCGCCAGGCGTTGATCAACTGCTCAAAGGTCGCCTGGACCTGCTGGATCAACGTCTCATCATCGATCTCCCCCGCCATCCACAAACGGCTCGGCTCCTGGAAAATCGTGCGGCCCACGGCAAACCCACGGCAGGTGCTGCTCTGGCTGGCTTGCTGGAAGCCGGCGGACAGGCATTCGGCCGAGGCGTTCAGGCCCAGCAACACCACGCCACGGCAGTACGGGTCGCGTTCCTGGATCAGTTCGTCGAGCTTTGTCCAGTCCTCGGCCGACTGTGCCTCGATCTTCCACCACGCCGGGTAGATACCCAGGTTGTACAGGCGCTTGAGGCTGCGATAGAGCACGTCCGGGTAAGTGGACGGATGATCCTTGGGCGGGATGACTTCCAGCAGCAGCTCATGGCCGCTGGTCACCGAAGCCTCGTACACCGCCTTGAGCTGCGCTTCCTGTTCCAGGCGCAACATGGGCTCGTCGTCGGGGTGGTATTGCACCAGGCACTTGATGATCTGTTCCTGAGGCCAGGCAATCAGGTTGCTGCCGATCGAGCGGCCATGTTCGAACGCCAGGGGCCGCGAGTTCTGCACCTCCACCGGACGCGCGATCCACCAGCCGCGACCGCTGGCGGCATTGAGCGCGTCCTGGCCGAAGCGCTGGTCGGCCAACAGACCCACATCGGCCTCAACGCCCTGCTCGGCGAGCTTTTTCTCCACGCGTTCGATGGCCTGGATAAACAGCTGCTTGATCTCGCTGATCCGGGTCAGGTCCTGGCCGCCGCGTTGCGCCAGTTCCACCAGTTGCCAGCGGTGATCGAAGGCAAAGATGAACAGCTGCTTCCAGGCCTTGCGCGGCACGGTGACGCGGTGCAGGCGTTGCAGGGTCGCGTCCTGGTCAGGCCGGGTGATCGGCACCGGGCTGTTGAACAGGTAATCCAGTTCGGCCGGGGTCGGCATGGCCGGCGCACAGGCGTGGCGCGAGACCACGAGACCACCGCAGGCATTGGCCAACTGGCTGCAACGCTCATCGCTGGCGTCATTGATCCAGCCGCTGAGGAAGCCCGACATAAAGGCATCGCCGGCGCCCAGCACGTTAAGCACTTCAACCCGCACGCCAGGGTAGATGGCGCCCTCTTCCAGGCGCGCCGGGATTGCACCGTGGATCACCGTGCAGCCTTGCGGGCCGAGCTTGACCACCAGGGTCGCCGGGGTCAGTTCACGCACGGTGCGCAAGGCGGTGAGCAGATCTTCGCTGCCGCCGGCAATCAAAAACTCTTCTTCGGTGCCGACGATCAGGTCGAAACGCGGCAGGATTTTCTGCACATGCTGGCTGACGTTCTGGTCGGCGACAAACCGGGTTTCGCCGTCGGCCTTGCCCGCCAGGCCCCACAACACGGGGCGGTAGTCGATATCCAGCACGCGCTTGACGTTGTGCTTGGCCGCATAGTCCAGGGCCTGGATGCTGGCCTTGTACACGCCGTCGGTGGAGAAATGCGTGCCGGTGATCAACAAGGCTTTGCTCGAGGCAATAAAGGCTTCGTTGACGTCTTCGGCGCGCAGGGCCATGTCGGCGCAGTTTTCGCGGTAGAACACCAGCGGGAAGGTTTCGCGGTCCTTGAGGCCCAGCAGCACCATGGCGGTGAGGCGTTCCGGGTCGACCTTGATGCCGCTGACATCGCAGCCTTCGCGGGCCAGGGATTCCATCAGGAAACGGCCCATATGGTCGTCCCCCACCCGGCTCAACATTGCCGACTTGAGCCCCAGCCTGGCAGTGCCGAACGCGATATTGGCGGAGGAACCGCCGAGGTATTTGGCGAAGCTGGACACGTCCTCAAGCCGCGCACCTACTTGCTGTGCGTAGAGGTCGACGCCCAGGCGCCCGAGGCAAATCAGATCCAATTGACGCCCACTGGCAAAACGAGTCTGGCCCATGCTGGCTCCTGTTATTTTTATCAGCCTGCGTTGTGCCGTCGTGGCGGCGGCAAACGCTCTTGGTGGGAGCAGACTAGAACGTCCGGCGGCGGCAATCAATATTTATTCCAGAATTATTTTTAGTGGAATATTTTTTCCAATACGTCAGCATAGGGGCATGCCAGCTGCCGTGCATCGTTTCAGCAGGCCACGCGGGCCGTGATGCCGGGGTATTTTTTTACGCCTACCCTGTAGACTTGCGCCACCCACCAGCGCATCAGAAGAACACGCCAGAAGGATTGCCCATGTCCCGCACCGATCCCGAGACCACCCTGGAAGACACCATCGCCAGCCCTCCGATCAATGCCGAACGCCTGTTGCAGCTGATCACCGACGAGTACGAAAGCCTGCCGCGCCAGCTCAAGCGCATCGCCAGCTACATGAGCCAGCAGAGCGACCGGATCATGGTCGACCGCATCAGCGACATCGCCCGCGAATGCGAAGTGCACCCCTCGGCGATCGTGCGGTTTTCCCAGCGTTTCGGCTTCAGTGGGTTCAGTGAGATGCAGGCGCTGTTTCGCGAGGCCTACACCCACAAGACCACACCGGTGCAGAACTACCAGCAGCGCATCCGCAGCATGATCGCCAACAAGTCGCAGAAAGCCAGCGGCGGCGACCTGGCCCGCGAGTGCGTCAACGCGACCCTCTCGGGTATCGAGCGCCTGGGGCTGGAACTGGATGATGTGGCCTTCGACAAGGCCGTCGACCTGGTGGTCAACGCCGACAATATCTACGTGGTTGGGGTGCGCCGGTCGTTCGCGGTGGCCGATTATCTGGTCTACAACCTGCAGCACACCAACAAGCGCATCCACCTGATTTCCGGTTTGGGCGGCAGCTATCGCGAGCAGATGCGCAGCGTGCGCGCCAATGACCTGGTGATCGCCATCAGCTTCACGCCCTACGGCAAAGAGACCCAGCACTGCCTGCGGATCGCCCAGCACCATCAGGCCAAGACCCTGATCATCACCGACAGCAACCTGTCGCCCCTGGCCAAGCGGGCCAACGCGGTGCTGCTGGTGAATGAAGGCTCGTCGTTTGCCTTCCGCTCATTGAGCGCCACCTTGTGCCTGTGCCAGGCGTTGTTTATTGCCGTGGCGTATCGGTTGGAGTTGAAGGTGGATGAGATTCACGAGCAGGTCGGGTTTGATGACTGACTATCAAACACCGCAAATCAAATGTGGGAGGGGGCTTGCCCCGATAGCGGAGTGTCAGTCGACAGCAACATCAACTGATACACCGCTATCGGGAGCAAGCCCCCTCCCACAATGGACCGAGATAGGCCGGGGATCAGTGCATGAAAATTGCGATCAGGATGATCACCGGGATCGGCACGCCGAGGAACCACAGAAGTAATGAGCGCATGGTGTTCTCCTTGAATTAACGAACGTAGGTTTCGGTTTCGACGTACACCACGGCATCGCGGCGACGGCCACCAAAGGTTGCAGCGAAGCTGGCAAAGAAGGCGCCGATCAACAGGGCGACAAAGGTCCACAGCGAGGTATAAGCGGCGACTTTGGCGGCCGTTTCAGCGGCTTGCTTGGCCTTGAGCTTGGCGTCTTCGACGGCTTTACGCGCGTCGCCGTAGACTTTGTCGATACGCGCTTCGGCATCGGCCTGGCTGAGGTTGGTGCGCTGGCTGATCAACTGGGCCAGGTAGGCACGGTCTTCAGCGGCGAGTTGGCCGTCGTTGCTCAGGGTGCGGGTAAAAATGCGCGCAACCACGCCATGGGCAGCGTCATCACTGACGGCAACCGGGCGATCGTCACGAAACAGGTTGTCGACGTAGTAGTCAAAATCGCCGCCGTTGACGCCTTTGGCTGCGCTGCCTGCGGCCTGGGTGATACCGCTGGCCGCACCGGCTGCCACGCTGGCACCGGCTTTCACGCCGCCGGTGAGCACACTGCTGACCGAACCGACCACCAGCACGGCAGTGATCAGCGTGGCGACGGCCCAGGCCAGGAAACCATGGGCGGTGTCGCGAAAGTACACTTCATCGCCATGCATATTGGCCCACTTCACCCGCAACCGGCCGGCGATGTAACCCCCCAGGCCCGAGGCGACGATCTGGGTAAAGGCCAGCCAGACAATCGTGGAAATGCCAAGCCCCTTGGCGCTGATGCCGCTGTCGGCCCACGGCGACGCCGCCGAGAAACCCAGGCCGAAGCCCAGCAATACCAGAATCAGGGATAACGCAGCCGCCGCAGCGGCCCCGGCAAAGATAGCCCCCCAGGAAACCCCGGAGCGCGCGCTCGACTCTTGCAGCGTGGATGACGATGTGATCATTGTTATGGTGCTCCCGGCAGGAAAAATAGTGTTACAAGTCTCAAAAGGGACAGTGCAGGCAGCATGCCAGTCGCGCTTAAAATTAAATCCGTTGTATTTCAACAGGTTAAGTAAATTGAACTTGCCTGAACCATGCAACTTGCAAGAAATGATTGTTGCAGGCGGGCGTAATGCATTCCCTGTGGGAGGAGATTGCTCCCCGGCCGGTACCCGTCATGAAAGTTGTGTCAGTTTTGCCAACATGAAGTTTTATTTAGGAAGCGTTCAGCCGTTTCTTGGCAAAATGCCCCCACTTCTAGTGTGAATCGCTCACCAGGTAATCCTATGACCCGCATTTTGACCATCGAGGATGACGCCGTAACGGCCCGCGAGATCGTCGCCGAGCTGAGTAGCCATGGACTGGACGTAGATTGGGTGGACAACGGCCGCGAAGGCCTGGTCCGCGCCGTGAGTGGTGATTACGATCTGATCACCCTCGACCGCATGCTGCCGGAACTCGACGGCCTGGCCATCGTCACCACCCTGCGCACCATCGGCGTATCGACGCCGATCCTGATGATCAGCGCCCTCTCCGACGTCGACGAGCGCGTGCGTGGCCTACGCGCCGGCGGTGATGACTACCTGACCAAGCCTTTCGCCTCCGACGAAATGGCCGCCCGCGTCGAAGTGCTGCTGCGCCGCAAAAGCACGGTCAAGGAATTCGAAACCGCCCTGCGCGTGGCCGACCTGGAACTGAACCTGATCAGCCGCGAAGCCAGCCGTGCCGACCAGCCCCTGAGCCTGCTGCCCACCGAATACAAACTGCTGGAATTCCTGATGCGCAACACCGGGCAGATCCTGTCGCGGATGATGATCTTCGAGGAAGTCTGGGGCTATCACTTCGACCCGGGCACCAACCTGATCGACGTGCACATCGGCCGCCTGCGCAAGAAAATCGATCCACCGGGCCTCCCGCCGCTGATCCGCACGGTACGAGGTTCCGGTTATGTCATTGCTGAACCCCTCTAAGGGCTGGCGCTCATCCAGCAGCCGCTTGCTGGCGCTGTACAGTTCGTTGTTCGTGGCCTGGAGCTGCATCCTCATGGGGGTGCTGTATTACGAGGTCTCGGGTTACCTGAGTGACCTGTCGCGCCATTCGCTGATGCAACGCCAGCACCTGTTCCAGCGCTTCGACGGCGAAGAACTGGTGGAAGCGTTGACCACCAGCATGACCTTCGACATGAAGGGCGTGGACGCCTACGGCCTGTTCGATGAGCAGTTCCGCCCCTTGAGTGGGCCGATCCGCGCGATTCCCCCCGACCTGCCGCTGGACGGCAAGATCCACGCCCTGGCCAATTGCGTCGACTCCGACGACCCCAAACTGCCCAAGGACAGCTGCGACGCCGTCGCCAGCCATACCGACGACGGCCGCTGGCTGGTACTGGTGCGCGCCAATGGCTCGCTGTTCGGGGTGACGCGGATCATCTGGCATGCCCTGCTATGGGCGCTGTCCCTGACCATTATCCCCGGCGCCGCCGGCTGGCATCTGTTGCGTCGCCGCCCGCTGCGCCGGATCCGCGGGATCCAGGCCAGCGCCGAAGCCATCGTCGCCGGCGACCTCACCCACCGCTTGCCGCTGTCCAACCGGCGTGACGAACTGGACATGCTCGCGGCCATCGTCAACGCCATGCTCGATCGCATCGAGAAGCTGATGAACGAGGTCAAGGGCGTGTGCGACAACATCGCCCACGACCTGCGCACCCCATTGACCCGCCTGCGCGCGCAGCTCTATCGCATCCGCCAGGAGGCCGAGCAGGACTCCGGCTACGCGGTGAAACTGGACGACGCCATCGCCGAGACCGACACCCTGATGGCGCGCTTTCGCGGGCTGCTGCGTATCTCCGAGCTGGAAGACCACCAGCGCCGTTCCGGTTTCCTGGTCATGGACCCGCTGCCGCTGCTGCGCGAGTTGCATGACTTCTACCTGCCCCTGGCCGAGGAAGGCGAATTGCAGTTGCGACTCGAAGTCCCCGAGTCCCTGCCATGGATCACCGGCGACCGCGCCCTGTTGTTCGAAGCCCTGGCCAACCTGCTGAGCAACTCCATCAAGTTCTCTCCAGCGGGCGGCGCAGTGATCCTGCGGGGACTCAACGATGCCGGCAGCACGCGCATCGAAGTGCACGACTCTGGGCCCGGCATACCGGCGGCGGAACGCGATGCGGTGTTCCAGCGCTTTTATCGGGTGGATGAAGGCGACCAGCAAGGCGGGTTTGGGTTGGGTTTGTCGATCGTGGCGGCGATCATCAACCTGCATGGGTTCAAGCTGGAAGTCGGCACCAGCGAGCAAGGCGGCGCGCGCCTGGTGCTGGAGTGTCGCCAGCAGCTGATGCCCGAAGCCTGATCCATAAGCCAGTGAGGTCAAACTGTGGGAGGGGGGCTTGCCCCAATGCCAGTCAGTTAAGGAGGAACACTGTAACTGTGGTGAGCGGGCTTGCCCCGCGCTGGGCTGCGAAGCAGCCCCAATCAGGCTCCCTGTGTTCTGTCAGGTAAACCGCAGCGCCTGGTTTTGGGTCTGCTGCGCAGCCCAACGCGGGCGGTGCGACGATTCGACAAGCCCGCTCACCACAGGGGAACTCGCCAGTCTCTGAAAGTTGTGAAGATAGCTATCGCCCCTCCCACAGTAGTCTTGCATTGCCTGGTAGAACGAATCAGGCCGGGAAGTTGGCGCGCAACGCCTCGACCCCGCCTTTGTACATCCCGGCAAACAGCTCTTCCACCGCCGCCTCCGTAGTACCCGCCGCCGGGGTAAACACACCGGACCAGGTCACTTTCGCCGACGAATCACTCAACGCCTCAACCTGCACGGTCGCAAGATAGGCACTCACCGGAAACGGCGACTCTTCAATGGTGTAGCTGTAAGTACGCCCGACGTTATCGAAGGTCTGCAAACGCTCGACGATCACACCCCCGTCGGCGGTCGTCAGATGGCGCACGCGGCCACCTTCACCGGGCTCGCTCTTGGCGATAAACGGAAGCCAGTCCGGCAGGCTGTTGAAGCCACCCACCAAGTGCCAGACCGTCTCGGCCGATACCGGGATTTCAATCACTGCAGATGCTGTTGGCACGCTAAATCTCCAAAAGTCGTAGGAAAACGTCGTGCACAGCCTGCCACGCCCCGGACTTCAATGCATCAATTCCCGCAAGCGATGCCACGCCATTCCCAACGCCAGCAGCGGCGAGCGCAACGCCTTGCCGCCGGGAAAGGTCATGTGCGGCACCTGGCTGAAAATATCCAGGCCCTGGCTGTGGCCCGCGTGTATGCCTTCGGCCAGCAGCCGCGCGCACCAGTGGGTCACGTTGAGCCCATGCCCGGAATAGCCCTGGGCGTAGAACACGTTCGGGTATTGCTTGAGCCGCCCGACCTGGGGGAATCGATTGGCGGTGATGCCGATCCTGCCGCCCCACTGGAACGCGATGGCGGTGTCGGCCAATTGCGGGAACACCTTGAGCATCTTGGGCTGCATATAGGCCGCGATGTCTTTGGGATCGCGCCCCGAGTAATGGCAGGCGCCGCCGAACAACAGGCGACGGTCGGCGGACAACCGGTAGTAATCCAGGCCGACTTTCTGGTCGCACAGCGCCAGGTTCTGCGGGATCAACTGATTGGCCTGTGCAACCGACAGCGGTTCGGTGGCGATGATGTAGCTGCCCGCCGGCAGCACCTTGCCGCTCAGGCGCGGTTCCAGTTCCTCCAGGTGCGCATTGCAGGCCAATACCAGGCTGGCCGCGCGTACCGTGCCGCCAGCGCAACGCACCTGCACCGTGTCGCCGTGGATCAGTTCCAGCACTTCGGTGTGCTCAAAGATCCGCACCCCAAGGGACTCGGCCACCTGCGCCTCGCCGAGCACCAGGTTCAGCGGGTGCAGGTGCCCGGAGCCCATGTCCACCAAGGCGCCGGCATACTGCGTCGAATCCACCACGTCGCGGATGTCCTGCGGGCCCACCAGGCGGGTTTCATGCACATAACCCAGGCGCGCCAGGCTGTCCTGCTCGCCCTTGAACGCAGCGAACTGCGCCGGGGTGTTGGCCAGCTCGGCAAATCCCCAGCGCAAGTCGCAGTCGATCCCGTGCTCGCGAATGCGCTCGCCCACCAGGGCCACCGACTCGATCCCGGCCCGTTCCAGGTAACGCACGCCCTCCTCGCCCACGTACTTGGCGAACCCCGACACATCGTGGCCGATCCCGCGAATCAACTGCCCGCCATTGCGCCCGCTGGCGCCCCAGCCGATACGCCGGGCCTCCAGCAGGATCACCGAGAGCCCGCGCTGGGCCAGTTCGATAGCGGTGTTGACCCCGGTAAAACCAGCGCCGATCACACAGACATCGGCGCTCAGGTCGGCGCCCAGTGCCGGGCGCTCCGGCATGGCATTCGCCGACGCAAGGTAGTAGGAACGGGCGTGGTCGCTGGATGGGATCATTTGTTGGTCTTCACTTTGCTCCAGGCGCGGGTCATCAGGCGCATGGTCGCCGGAGTCGGCGTGGTGGAAATATAGAGTTTATCGAGCACTTCCTGCGGCGGGTACACCTCGGGGTTATTCACCAGTTCAGGGTCCATAAAGGCCTTGGCGGCCGGGTTGGCATTGGCGTAACCGACCGAGGCGCTGACCTTGGCGATCACTTCAGGGTCGAGCAGGTAGTTGATGAAGGCATGGGCCTCTTTCGGGTGACTCGCATCGGCCGGGATCGCCAGCAGGTCGAACCACAGGTTGGAGCCTTCCTTGGGAATCGAGTAGGCGATATTCACGCCGTTCCTGGCTTCCTTGGCGCGGTTGGCGGCCTGGAATACATCACCGGAATAACCGAACGCCACGCAGATATCGCCGTTGGCCAGGTCCGAAATGTACTTGGAGGAATGGAAGTAGGTGATGTACGGCCGCAGCGTCAACAGCTTGGCCTCGGCCTGCTGGTAGTCCTCGGGGTTCTCACTGCGCGGGTCCTTGCCCATGTAGTTGAGGATCGCCGGGAACAGCTCATCCGCCGAGTCGAGGAAGGCCACGCCGCACTGGTTGAGCTTCTTGAGATTCTCCGGTTCGAACAGCACCGCCCAGGAATCGATATGATCGATACCCAACACCTGCTTGACCTTGTCGACGTTGTAGCCGATGCCGTTGGTACCCCACAGGTACGGCACCGAGTGCGCATTGCCCGGGTCGTTTTTCTCCAGCAGCTTGAGCAGCTTGGGGTCGAGGTTCTTGAAGTTGGGCAACTGCGAACGGTCGAGCTTGAGGAACGCGCCGGCCTTTACCTGGCGCGCCAGGAAGTGGTTGGAAGGCACCACCACGTCATAGCCGGTGCGACCGGCGAGCAACTTGCCCTCCAGGGTTTCGTTGGAATCGAACACGTCGTAGATCACCTTGATCCCGGTCTTGGCCTGGAAATCCGCCAGGGTGGTCTCGCCGATATAGTCGGTCCAGTTGTAGACGCTCACCGTCGGCGCGGCTTGGCCGGCACCGCTGAACGCGGCCACCAGGGCCAGCGGAAGAAGCTTGTTCACAAGACGCATATCGACACCCCTTTTGTGTTTTTTAGACGCTCAACAGCAGGAACTCACGCTCCCAGGAACTGATCACCCGCTTGAAATTCTCGTGCTCGGCGCGCTTGACCGCGACGTAGCCGCGCACGAACTTGTCGCCCAGGTACTGCTTGACCGTGTCGCAGTCCTCCATCCGCGCCAGGGCGTCTTCGAGGGTGAACGGCAGGCGCAGGTTGCGGCGCTCATAGGCGCGGCCTTCTACCGGGGCGCTGGGTTCGATCTGTTCGATCATCCCCAGGTAGCCACACAGCAGGCTGGCGGCAATGGCCAGGTAGGGATTGGCATCGGCGCCCGGCAGGCGGTTTTCCACGCGCATCGCATCCGGGCTCGAGGTGGGCACGCGCAGGCCGACAGTACGGTTTTCTTCGCCCCACTCCACATTGACCGGCGCCGAGGTGTCCGGCAGGAAGCGGCGGAACGAATTCACGTTGGGCGCGAACATCGGCAACAGCTTGGGGATGTACTTCTGCAGGCCGCCGATATGGTGCAGGAACAGCGGGCTCATGTTGCCGTCGGCGTCGACAAACACCGGCTTGCCTGTGGCGATCTCCACCACGCTCTGGTGCAGGTGCATGGCGCTGCCGGGCTCGTCGGCCACCGGCTTGGCCATGAAGGTGGCGGCCACATTGTGCTTGAGCGCGGCTTCGCGCAGGGTGCGTTTGAACACGGTGATCTGGTCGGCCAGGTCGAGGGCATCGCCGTGGCGGAAGTTGATTTCCATCTGCGCCGGGCCGTCTTCATGGATCAGCGTATCGAGGTCCAGGCCCTGGGCTTCGCACCAGTCGTAGACGTCTTCGAACAGCGGGTCGAACTCGTTGGCCGCATCGATGGAGAACGACTGGCGCCCGGTTTCGGCACGGCCGGAACGGCCAATCGGGGTTTTCAGCGGCAGGTCCGGGTCCTCGCAGCGCTGGGTCAGGTAAAACTCCATTTCCGGCGCGACAATCGGCTGCCAGCCCCGGTCGGTGTAAAGCTGCAGGACTTTCTTCAGCACGTTGCGCGGCGACAGTTCGATGGGGTTGCCATGCTTGTCGAAGGTGTCGTGGATCACAATCGCGGTGGGCTCGATGGCCCACGGCACCACGTAGGTCGCGTTGGCCACCGGGCGGCAGACCATATCGATGTCGGCCGGGTCCAGCAGGTCGTAGTAGATCTCGTCGTCGACAAAGTCCCCGGTTACCGTTTGCAGCAACACACTCTCCGGCAGGCGCATGCCTCGCTCATGCAGGAACTTGTTGGTGGGCGCAATCTTGCCGCGTGCGATGCCAGTCAAGTCACTGATCACGCATTCGACTTCGGTAATCTTGTGTTCTTTCAGCCAGGCGGACAGCTGATCGAAGGGGGCGTTCATAAGGACCTCATCATGGGGTGGGTGCCGCGCCGGCTTGTACTCGCGGCGCATTGAGGTCTATCTTGGGCCAGCCTTCACAGGCCATCTATCCACTTTGCACGCAGCACAACGCACCAATAGAGTGCGCACGGATCACCCATGACCCAGGCAACCGCTTTGCGCGTACAGGCCTTCACCACCGCTGATGTGGCCGCCCAATGCAGTGCGACACCCGGTTGGGTGCAGCAGTACCAGCAGATGTCCCCGGGGCATTTTGCCGGGCGCGTCCGCTACCTCGACCTGCACGGTGTGCAGGTGTACGAAGAGAGCATGAACACCCGTGTGGAGCAGCACTTCAACGCACCGCCGGGCGCGCTGGCGTTCTGTTTCGATGGCAGCGACAACGCGCTGTATCTGCTCAATGGCGAAAGCCGCAACACCTGGATCACCCCGGAAAACTACCGCGAAGTGGCGGTGGTGTTCGGGCCGCAATTCGTGCAGCGCCACGGCCTGGATGTGGAGACGCTGGAAGGCCTGTTCATGGCGCCGCTGACCTGCCAGCAGAACGCGCTGTTCAGCCGCTGGCTGAGTGGCACCCTGACGCGCTTGTCCACGGTCATCGACCCCGTTTCCCTCACTCAGCAACTGCTCGACGACTGCCTGTTCATCCTCGACAACGCCTGCGTGTGCCTGGATCGCAGCTCATTGCAAAAGCGCAGTGAAGAACGCCGGTTGATGGCGCGCATAGGCGAGTGGGCGGCGGATGCGCCGGACGAAACCGTCAACCTGTTGGAACTGGCGCGGATTGCCGGCGTACCGCTGCGCCAGTTGCAACAAGGGTTCAAGACCTACACCGGGATGAGCCCGGCGCAGTGGTTGCGCCTGCGCCGGTTGAACGGGGCACGGCGGGAATTGTTGAGCGGTGCCGGAACGACCGTGGCCGAGGTGGCGATGAATTGGTCGTTCTGGCATTTGGGGCGGTTCTCTAACAGCTATCGAGCGTTGTTCAAAGAGCTGCCGAGCGAAACCCTCAAGCACTCACTTTGAAATGCATCTGAAAATGTGGGAGGGGGCTTGCCCCCGATGGCGATGGGTCAGTCAACATCTCTGTATCTGAACTACCGCAATCGGGGTGTAGCCCCCTCCCACATTGAATTGCATTTCAAGGTTGGGATTTTAGGAAGGTTGAGATTAGTTGGTTAACCCGCTCCGCCGCCTCCAACTGCACCATATGCCCCTGCCCCGGCAGAATCTCCACCTGGGCCTCCAGCCCCTGGGCATGGCCGGCCGGGATGATTGCATCGTCACTGCCCCAGATCACCAGGCTCGGTTGCTCCCCCACTACGTTGCGCAAATCCAGGCGCTGGCGCCCATCCTCAAACAACTGGGCATTGAGCTGACGAAGCGCCTGGTCCACCCCTTCCAACCGCTTGAACTTGAGCATGTCCTCCAGCATCTGCCGCGTCACCAGCGCCGGGTCGCTGAACAGTTGCATCAGTTGCGGCTTGAGCGCGTTACGGTTATTGGCTTCGGTGAAACTTTGCAAGTAATCGCCATTGATGTCCGCACCCAGCCCGGCGCTGGCGATCAGGGTCAGCGAGGCAACGCGCGCCGGCGCATGGCCGGCAAGCGTCAGGCTGACCAAGCCGCCCATGGAGTGCCCGGCCAGGTGCACGCGCTCGAGCTTGAGGTGATCGAGCAAGGCCAGCACGGCCTGGCTCAGCTCCTCGGCGTCACCGGTTTGCAGATGCTTGCCAGACTCGCCATGCCCCGGCAAATCCACGGCGATCACCCGGCGCTCGGCGGCCAGGGCCGGTTGGTTGAACAGCCAGTTGTTCAAGTCGCCGCCAAAGCCATGCACCAGCACCAGCGGCGTACCGCCGTCGCCCAGGTCGAGATAGCGCAGCAAGCGCCCGCCCACCTCGACCTTCTGCGCACTCGGCCCGGTGGCTTCGGCTTCGGCGCTGCTTGAGACGAACCCGGCGTTGAAGCTTTCGATCACCGCATCGATCTCCGCCTCGCTGGCCTCACCTTCCACCACGATCCCCAGCAGCGCGCCCACCGGCAAGGTCTCGTCGCTCAGCGCCAGCACGCGGCGCAGCACACCACTGAACGGCGCCTCGACACTGCTGGAGATCTTGTCGGTCTCGACGTCCAGCACTTCCTCGCCCTTCTCCACCCGGTCGCCGGGCTGCTTGAGCCAGACGTCGATGCGGCCTTCGGTCATCGACAGCCCCCACTTGGGCATGGTCAAGGTATGGATCATGCGGCGTTCCTCTTGTCGGCGATCTTCAGCACCGCGGCCTCGATCTTCGCGGCGTTGGGGATGTACAGGTCTTCCAGCGCATCGGAAAACGGCACCGGCGTGTGCGGCGCGGTGACCATCTCGATCGGCGCACGCAGGAACGAGAAGCCCTGCTGGGCCACCAACGCACTGATGTCGGTGGCGATGGAACAGCGCGGGTTGGACTCGTCGATCACCACCAGGCGCCCGGTTTTCTCCACGCTCTCGAGGATGCTGTCTTCGTCCAGCGGGCTGGTGGTGCGCAGGTCCAGCACTTCGCAGTCGATGCCCTGGCGTGCCAGGTTGGCGGCGGCTTCCAGGGCGATATGCACCATGCGGCCGTAGGTCACCAGGGTCACGTCGCGGCCTTCGCGCACAAAGTTGGCTTCGCCGAACGGCACGGTGTAAAGCTCTTCCGGCACCTCACCTTGGAGGCTGTAGAGCATCTTGTGTTCGAGGAAGATCACCGGGTCGTTGTCGCGGATCGCCTGGATCAGCATGCCCTTGGCGTCATACGGCGTGGCCGGGCACACCACCTTGAGGCCGGGAATGTGCGTCCACATCGAGGTGAGCATCTGCGAATGCTGGGCGGCGGCGCGCAGGCCGGCACCGTACATGGCGCGCACCACCAGCGGCGTGGTGGTCTTGCCGCCGAACATGTAGCGAAACTTGGCGGCCTGGTTGAGCAACTGGTCGAGGCAGCAGCCGATAAAGTCGACGAACATCAATTCGCACACCGGGCGCATGCCACGGGTGGCGGCGCCGACGGCCATGCCGACGTAGCCGACTTCGGACAACGGCGCATCGAGTACGCGGTCCGGAAACTCCGGGTACAGGCCCTTGGTCACGCCGAGCACACCGCCCCAGGCGTCCTGCTCGCCGGGGGAACCGGTGCCGCCGGAGACGTCCTGGCCGATAATGAACACGCTCTGGTCGCGGCGCATTTCCTGGGCCAGGGCTTCGTTGATTGCCTGCTGATAGCTGATTTTGCGAGCCATGAAATTCTCTCCGAGTCTTGTAGTTATTAGCGGTAGGCGACGTAGACATCACTGAGCAGGTCGGCGGCCTGGGGCTTGGGATCGGACTTGGCCAGGCGCACGGCGTCGTCGATCAACTGCGCGACCTCGCCGTCGATACGTTCGAATTGGGCCGCGTCAAGCCAGCCTTCGGCATTGCAGCGCTGGCGGAACAGTGCGAGGCAGTCGTGGGATTCGCGCAGGTTCTTCACCTCGTCCGGGCCACGATAGGTTTGTGCATCGCCTTCGAAGTGGCCGTAGAAGCGACTCAGCTTGACTTCCACCAAGGTCGGCCCGTCGCCTTTGCGTGCACGCTCCACGGCCACGCCCAACGCCGCGTGTACGGCAAAGAAGTCATTGCCATCGACAATCACCCCCGGCATGCCGAAGCCCACCGCCCGCTCGGCAATGTCCTTGCACGCCACCGACCAGCCGGAACCGGTGGCCTCGGCATAGCCGTTGTTCTCGGCAACGAACAGGCACGGCAGTTTCATGATCGACGCCAGGTTCATCGCCTCGAACACCGCGCCCTCGTTGGAGCCGCCGTCGCCGAAAAATGCGACCGCCACGCCCTGGCTGCCCTTGAGCTTGGAGGCCAGCGCGGCGCCCGCCGCCAACGGCGCACCCGCCCCGACAATGCCGTTGGCGCCGAGCATGCCCTTCTCCTGGTCGGCGATGTGCATGGAGCCGCCCTTGCCTCCGCACACGCCGGTTTTCTTGCCGTAGATCTCGGCCATCATGCCGAACACATCCACGCCCTTGGCGATGCAATGGCCATGGCCACGGTGGTTTGAGGCGATGCAATCTTCATCGTTGAGGTGGGCCATGACCCCCGCTGCGCTGGCTTCCTGGCCGGCATACAGGTGCACGAAACCGGGGATCTCGCCGGTGGCGAATTCCACATGCAGGCGTTCTTCGAAATCACGGATGGTGCGCATCACGGTGTAGGCATGCAGCAATTGATCGGTGGACAGGTGGGTGGACATCTTGTTGTTCTCCAGGTTGTCTCGACACACAAAAGGCTGGCTGCGGCCAGCTGCAAGCGGTTCAGCACAGCCTGTGCCAAGGTGCGATGAAACCTGGCAAAGCCTTGATCCAGAGCAGTGCCGTGCGGTTGTGCCGGGACGGTATGCCTGTGCAGAATGAGACGGTGCATTGCACTGTGCAGGCGGCGTCTCGGCCGGAATGAGACGCCGCGTCTCACGCGGGGCTGTTGGTCAGGTCGCCCTTGTCCCCTCGCGCCCACGGGCGCTTAATGGCGGGCATAACAACAAAGATCGAGAACCGGAGGCCTTATGCTCGCCGCGAACTCCAGGGAGCACGTCGACTGCGTCAGTCGCGTGGTCCGCAATGCCGATCGCCTGCCCCAGGCGCCGGTGCCGTCGCTGATTTTCGATTCATGGCGGCGTTCCATTGAACAACACCACCTCGACCCCGGCTCGCTGCAGGGGCCACGCATCCTTACCGAACCCTTGCTCAAGGAATGCCGCGAACGCGCCGAGCTGTTCATGCGCATCGCCGGCGAGGAAGTCGGGCAACTGCACCACCGGGTGCGCCACGCCGACTACTGCGTGATGCTCACCGACGCCCAGGGCCAGACCATCGACCACCGCGTCGACACCACCATTCGCAGCGACTGCCGCAAAGCCGGCCTGTACCTCGGCACCTGCTGGTCGGAAGCCGAGGAAGGCACCTGCGGCGTGGCCACGGTGCTGACCAGCAAGGCCGCAGTGACCGTGCACAAGCGCGACCACTTCCGCGCCGCCTTCATCAGTTTGACCTGCTCCGCCGCGCCGATCTTCGACTCCCAGGGCAACCTGCTGGGGGTGATGGATGCCTCGGCGCTCAAATCCCCGGATGACCGGCGCAGCCAGCACCTGGTGCGGCAGATGGTGGCCCAGAGTGCCCTGGCCATCGAAAACGCCTTCTTTATGCACAGCGCCCGCGAGCACTGGGTGCTCCAGGCCCACAGCACACCGGGCTACGTGGACAGCCAGCCCGACCTGCTGCTGGCCTGGGACCAGGACGGGCGCCTGCACGCGCTGAATAGCAAGGCGCGCCAGGCACTGCGCCGGCGTTTCGGCCAGGTGCCGGAGCATATCGGCGAAGTGTTCGACCTGGATGCGTTGCGCTCGGCCACCGATCAATCAACCCAACACCTGCAATGGCTGGGCGAGCCTGGCGTGCTGCACGTGCGGGTCAACGCGCCGCGCCGCAAACCGTCACGGCCCGTTGCGCACACACAGGTCGACCCACGGGTGGAAGAACACCTGCGCCTGGCCGTACGCGTCAAGGACCGCAACCTGCCGGTGCTGGTGCAGGGGGAAACCGGCGCCGGCAAGGAAGTGTTCGCCCGCCAGCTGCACGAACGCAGCGCCCGGCGAACAGGGCCCTTTGTGGCGGTGAACTGCGCGGCGATCCCCGAGAACCTGATTGAAAGCGAGCTGTTCGGCTACGTGGCCGGGGCCTTTACCGGTGCGTCCAGCAAAGGCATGCCGGGGCTGTTGGTGCAGGCCGATGGCGGCACCCTGTTCCTCGATGAAATCGGCGATATGCCGCTGGCGTTGCAGACGCGCCTGCTGCGGGTGATGGCCGAGGGTGAAGTCGCGCCCCTGGGCGGGGCCAAGACCCGCACGGTAGACATTCAGGTGATCTGCGCCAGCCACCGCGACCTGGCCGTGCTGGTCGGCGACGGGCGCTTTCGCGAAGACCTGTACTTCCGCCTCGGCTGCGCACGCTTCTACCTGCCGCCGCTGCGCGAGCGTAGCGACAAGCTGGCATTGATCAACCGGCTGGTGGAGCAGCAAGCACGCGGCAGCGGCGTCTCGGTCGGCATCGGCCAAGCCGCGCTGGAACGCCTGCTGGGCTATGCCTGGCCGGGCAATGTGCGCCAGCTGCACCACGCGCTGGCGTATGCCTGTGCGGTATGTGAAGGCGGCACGATTCAACTGGCGGACTTGCCGGTTGAAGTGCGTGGGGAGCAGGTTTCGCCAGCCGCGGAACCTAGCGTGAGCCCGGAACGCCAGGTGGTACTGGACGCGTTGATCCGGCATCGCTGGAAGCCGTTGCCGACGGCGCAGGCGTTGGGCATTTCCCGAGCCACCCTCTACCGCCGAGTCAACCAACTGGGCATCGACATGCCCGGCAAGCACTGACACAACGGGGGTCAACAATGTGGGAGGGGCTTGCCCCCTCACACATTTAACACCGTAGGCCTTGGGAGATCAGCGGTAAACCAGCCCGCCATCGATCAACGGCGCCTGCCCGGTCATGTAATCCGCGTCCGGTCCCGCCAGGTAGGCCACCAACCCCGCCACATCCTCCGGCGTTTGCGCACGGCCCAAGGCAATCCCATCCACGTACTTCTTATACGTCGCACCCACTTCAGCCCCGGTAATCTCGGCCATGCGCTTGTCGATCTCCACCCACATATCGGTGCCCACTACGCCCGGGCAGTAGGCGTTGACCGTGATCCCGGCGCTCGCCAGTTCCTTGGCCGCCGCCTGGGTCAAGGCGCGCACGGCGAACTTGGTGGCCGAGTACACGCCCAGCAGCGCGAAGCCTTCGTGGCCGGCGATGGAGCAGGCATTGATGATCTTGCCCTTCTGTTTGAGCGCCTTGAATTTCCTGCCGGCAGCCTGGATACCCCACAACACGCCCTGCACATTGATGCCCAGGGTGCGCTCGACCTGTTCCGGGCTGACGTCCAGCAGCGCGTCGATCTGCGCGACCCCGGCGTTGTTGACGATAATGTCGAAGCCGCCGAGGGTCTGGTGTGCGTGTTCGACCGCCGCCACCACCTGGTCGCGCTTGGACACGTCGGCGATAAACACCGAGGCCTTGCGCCCCAGGGCCACGACTTCGGCGGCCACGGCTTCGAGCTTGGCGCCATTGATGTCGACCAGGGCGATGTCGGCACCGTCCTGTGCCAGGCGCAGGGCGATGGCCCGACCAATGCCCTGCCCGGCGCCAGTCACCAGCGCAACTTTTCCAGCGATACTCATGACAATCTCCTGCAACGATGAGAGAACGTTGTCTATCGCAGGTACGCGCACGGGCTGTCGAGGCGCAACGGGTTTGGCATAGGCGTTGAGACGCCCTGTCTCAGCGCACGCCCGTGTACCGAACGCTTGTAAAACCTGGCCGTTATGCCTAGCTTATGCGCCCCCCCGCCCTGCGCTTTAAGGCCCTCCCCCATGGTTTTGCGTTTTCGTCCTGTCGTCAGTACACGTTTCGCCCTCGGCCTGCTGCTCAGCGGCGGGATCGGCAACAGTTGGGCGGCACAACTCGAGCTGCCGGCGGTGCAGGTCCAGGGCGAGGACGCGTCAGGCTATCGCGCAGACACCGCCTCGGTCGGCGGCTTCAACGAGGCGCCGCTGCTGGACACCCCGGCCTCGATCACAGTGATCAATGCCGCGTTGATCAAGGACCAGCAAGCGCGCCTGCTCAGTGAGGTGCTGCGCAACGACGCCTCGGTGGGCGACAGCTACGCCCCCATCGGCTACTACGAGAATTTCGTGGTGCGCGGTTTCTCGCTGAATGCGGCGAGCAGCTACAAGATCAACGGGCGCACCATCACCGGCGAGCAGAACGTCGCCCTGGAAAACAAGCAGCAGGTGGAAGTGCTCAAGGGCCTGGCCGGTTTGCAGAGCGGGATTTCCGAACCCAGCGGCGTGATCAACTACGTGACCAAGCGCCCGGAAGATGTGCGCTCGGTGACGGTGTCCACCGATGACCGCGGCAGTGGCTATATCGCCACCGATGTGGGTGGCTGGTTTGGCAGCGAGCAGCAATTCGGCCTGCGCGCCAACGTCGCCCATGAAGACCTTAATTCCTATGTGGAGCACGCCAACGGCCAGCGCGACTTCGTGTCCCTGGCCTTCGACTGGAACATCAGCCCCGACGCGGTGCTGCAACTGGACGCGGAATACCAGAACAAGCAACAGCGCTCGGTACCGGGCTACCAGTTGCTGGGCGGCACCGAGGTGCCCCACGACGCCTCGCCGAAAAAACTGCTGGGCCACCAGAGCGGCTCCAGGCAGGTCGGCATCGATTCGCTGAACCTCAACGGCACCTTCGAATACCGCTTCAGCGACCAGTGGAAAGGCAGCGTCAGCGCCGCGCGCAGCAAGGTGGTGATCGATGACTACAGTTCGTTTGCCTGGGGCGGCGACACCAACGGTGTCGGCAACCACTTTACGCCCGCAGGCAACTACGACGTCTACGACTACCGCAGCCCCGACGACACCCGCCGTGACGATGAAGTCCAGGCGGCGATGACCGGCCTGTTCGACACCGCCGGCATCGGCCATGAACTGACCTTCGGCACCAGCGCGTTTCGCCGGGTGATCGACAAGCGCAAGTCCGTCAACGAGTACATCGGCACGGCCAATATCGACGCTGACGCGCCGACGTTCACGCCCACCGACAAGCCGTTGAACGACAGCCATCGCACCCTCGACAGCCGCCAGTACGGCCTGTTCGTCACCGACCGCATCCGCTTCAACGAGCAATGGCAAACCATCCTCGGAGGCCGCGAAGTGCGCCTGGATGAAAAAGCCTTCGACGGTGTCACTGGCAACCAGGCCCGCCATACCCAGCAATACGTGTTTCTGCCCCAGGCGGCATTGATCTACAAACCCGTAGAAAATATCTCGCTGTACACCAGTTACAGCAAAGGCCTGTCCCTGGGCGGCACTGCGCCGTGGTTTGCCAGCAACGCCGATGAAACCCTGGCCCCTACCACCTCGCGGCAAATCGAGGCCGGGGTGAAATACGACTGGCGCCGCATCAGCTTCGCCGCCGCTGTGTTCCAGACACGCCAGGCCTACCAGTACGCCAGGCCGGATGGCGCCGCTACCTTTACCTATGTGCAACAGGGCGAGCAGAAGAACACCGGCGTGGAGTTGTCGGCCAACGGCTGGGCCACCGACCGCCTGCAGATTTCCACCAGCGTGGCGGCGATTCGTGCACGGGTAAGCGGCAGCGGCACACCGGAATACGAAGACCACCAGGCGATCAACGTGCCGAAGCTGCGCGCCAGTGTGTACGCCGATTATGCGTTGCCGTGGGTCAATGGCCTGGCGGTGCTCGGCGGCGTGCAATACAGCGCCAAGAAGTACGCCAACCGCAGCGGCAATGTGGAGGTGGGGGATTATGCGGTGGTCAACGTCGGCAGCCGCTACACCACCAAGGTCGACGGCTACGAGACGGTGCTGCGCCTGAGCGTCGACAACCTGTTCGACAAGCGCTACTGGCGCGACGCGGGCGAGTACATGGGCGATGACTATCTGTTCCAGGGCGCGCCGCTGACGGCGCGCCTGAGTGCTTCGGTGAACTTCTGACACTTACTGCTGTGGCGAGCGGGCTTGGCGAATCGTCGCACCGCCCGCGTTGGGGTGCGAAGCGCCCCTGATGAAGACGAATGGGGTATATCAGGCACTCCTCTGCGCCTGGTTTTGGGGCTGCTGCGCAGCCCAGCGCGGGACAAGCCCGCTCACCACAAAAGAGCCGTCTTCAACCTTTCTTATTTAGGCATCTTGCGAAACCCTACCGCGAGGCGATTCCAGCTGTTGATGGTGGCGATGGCCACGCTCAGGTCGACTTGCTCCTGGGGGCTGAACTCGGCGGCGAGCGCCGTGAAGTCTGCGTCCGGCGCGTGGGTCTGGCTCAGCAGCGTCAGGCTCTCGGTCCAGGCCAATGCCGCGCGTTCACGCGGGGTGAAGAACGGCGTTTCGCGCCAGGCCGACAGGGTGTACAGGCGACGCTCGGTCTCGCCGCCCTTGCGGGCATCGGCGGTATGCATGTCCAGGCAGAACGCACAGCCGTTGATCTGCGACACACGCAGGCGTATCAGTTCCAGCAATGGCAGCTCGATGGAGAGTTTGCCGACGGCGGCTTCCAGGGCGAGCATGGCTTTCATGGCGTCTGGGGAAGCGGTGTAGAAATCGGTACGGGCTTGCATGCGGAACTCCGGAACGGTGGGAAGTGGTGGCTAGGTTAGCCACCGGGCCATACGGGAGAAATAGCCAATTACGGGGAAGAACAGGTGACCAATGGTGCGATCAACCTGGTAATGGAATCACCCGCAACGGTCGCACCGACTTATAGGAAAAACTCGAATAAATCTCCTTGACGCACGGCAGCGTCTGCAACACCTCCCGCGCAAACTCGCCGAACGACTCCAGATCCCTGGCCACCACTTCCAGCAAAAAGTCATAGCGTCCCGACACGTTATGACAGGCCACGATTTCCGGAATATCCAACAGGCGTTGCTCGAACGCCCGGGCGATTTCCTGGGTGTGGCTCTCCATCATGATGCTGACAAACGCCGTCACCCCGTACCCCAGCGCCTTGGGCGAGAGGATCGCCTGGTAGCCGCTGATCACCCCGCTTTCCTCCAGGTTCCTGACCCGTCGCCAGCACGGTGAAGTGGTCAGGGACACGCGCTCGGCCAGCTCGGCCACGGTTAAACGGGCATTGCCTTGCAGGGCGTTTAATAACGCTTTGTCGGTGCGATCCAGCGTGATGGGCATGACGTGCCTCTGTTTATTGTTTTTAGCGAGTTTTCATCCCAGGACAAGGGATTTCTCGGCAAAGTTTGGAAAATCCAGCCGTAGTTATAAGCATAGCATTGTAGGAAATAAGGAGCGCCCGACATGAACACTAAACACAATGCATTCGGCTTTTCCACCCGTGCCATCCACCACGGCTACGACCCCAAGGACCACCACGGCGCACTCGTGCCGCCGATCTACCTGTCGGCCACGTTTGCCTTTCCCACTGCCGAATACGGCGCCGCCTGTTTTGCCGGTGAGGCCGGCGGCCATTTCTATACGCGCATTTCCAACCCGACCCTGGCGCTGCTGGAGTCCCGCATGGCCAGCCTGGAAAACGGCGAAGCGGCGGTGGCGTTCAGTTCGGGCATGGGCGCGATTGCCGCGACGTTCTGGACCCTGCTGCGCCCAGGCGATGAGGTGATCGTCAGCCAGACGCTCTACGGCTGCACCTTCGCCCTGCTGCATCACGGTATCGGCGAATTCGGCATCAAGGTGCGTCACGTGGACCTCACCGACCTGGCGGCCCTGCAAGCGGCACTCAGCCCCGCCACCCGCATGGTCTACTGCGAAACCCCGGCCAACCCCACCCTGCAACTGGTGGACATCGCCGCCGTGGCCGCCCTCGCCCATCAACAGCCGAACGTGACCGTGGTGGTGGATAACACCTACTGCACGCCGTACCTGCAACGGCCCCTGGAACTGGGCGCCGATGTGGTGGTGCACTCGGCCACCAAGTACCTCAGCGGCCATGGCGACATCACCGCCGGCATTGCCGTGAGCAACCAGGCCCTGGCCCAGCGCATTCGCCTGCAAGGCCTCAAGGACTTGACCGGTGCGGTGATGTCGCCCCAAGACGCGTCCCTGTTGATGCGCGGCCTCAAGACCCTGGCCCTGCGCATGGACCGCCATTGCAGCAACGCCCAGGCCGTGGCCGAAGCCTTGCAGGCGCATCCCGCCGTGGAGTGGGTGACGTATCCGGGGCTGCGCAGCTTCGCGCAATACGCATTGGCGGCGCGGCAGATGAGCCAGGCCGGCGGCATGATCGCCTTCGAACTCAAGGGCGGGATCGACAGCGGACGACGCTTCATGAATGCCCTCAAGCTGTTCACCCGCGCGGTCAGCCTGGGCGACGCCGAGTCACTGGCCCAGCACCCGGCGAGCATGACCCATAGCACCTACACCCCTGAAGAACGCGCGCATCACGGTATCAGCGAAGGCCTGGTGCGTTTATCGGTGGGGCTTGAGGACGTCGCCGACCTGTTGGCGGACGTGCAGCAGGCGCTGGCCAAGTGCACCCGCACCGTGCCACGCCAAACGCTCAAGCCTCTCGCGCCTTCACCTTCAAATGCCGCGCATACCAAGGCCGCTTCGGCACGCGCTTGAACAGGCCCTGCAACAGGTGCTCGTCCTCGCCAAAGGTAATGCGCAAGGCGAGCTTCATGGTCTCCGGGTCCATCTCCATCGACTTGCCCATCTGCAACCCCGGGGTGGTGCTGCAGCCATGGGTGTCCGGGCCCAGCCACGGGTCGCCGACTTCGACCCAGCGTCCCGCTGCGAACCAGGCCACGCCGTTGACGTCCAGGCGTCTGACTTCGCCGGGGTTGAAGCGTTCGTGGGCGCGGTACCAGTCTTCGATACGGTCGTCGATCCAGCCGTGGAAGTGCCAGAACACCGGGTTTACATGGGATGAAAACGGGTCGCCGAGGAAGTCGTTTTCTGCCGCGTACCAGCGAGGGGCAAAGTCTGCCGGGTCGCGGGCCAGGGGTACCGGCGCGCCGTTGGACGGGTCGCGGGGCACCGAGGCCCAGCGCATGTGCAGCCAGTCGTGCAGGCCCAGTTCCATTTCGGAGCCGAGTTGGCCCAAGGTCAGTTTGGCCAGGTAGCGCGGGTCGCGGTACTGCGATTCCCAGACCTGGAAGTTGCTGTGGTAGGTCTCGGCGGCCTTGATGTCGCTGACCCACTGGGTGTATTCGCTGTCATCCGGCTCCGACCAGGTGGGCGGCAGCGCGAAGCCGTCGTGGTTGTCGAAGTAACGCAGGAAACCCAAGCGGTCGCGCTCCAGCGCCGGTTGCGGTTCGGGGAATACAGGCCACGAGGGCAGATCCTGCATGGAACGCGCGGTGCCGAGCATATGCCGGTGCATGAAGAAGAAATCGATGCCCGAGCCGTTGCGGTCTTTGTGTTTGCCACGGGCGTCACGCTCCTTGCCGCGCGGGCCGGGTTGCCAGCCGATGCCGCGCAGGGCGTCGCGTTTTTCTTCGGAGAGTTTGTGCCATTGGTCACGGGTGGCGTGCCACAGCTGGTGAAACAGGCGGTGCTCCGGAGCAATCAGCCAGGCCAGCAGGGTCGGGTTAAGGCCGATGCGTTGGCGGGCTTCGGGAAACAGCTGTTTGTGGGCGATAAAGCGGTTGTCACGTTCGGTCAAGGCCAGGGGCCGATCCAGGTCGAGGATGTGCCCGCTGAGGGTGCCGCTGCCGGCGTTGGCGAAGTCGGCCCAGACTTCATCGAGGGTCATCTTGAACTCATAGGCGGGCCTGCCGTCGAGGGCATCGCGGTCGATCAGGCGCCAGTAGAGCAAGGCGCCCTCGCCCGTCAGCAGGTCACCGAGCACGCGGTAGCGCGGTTCGCCTTCGCCGCGCAGGTTGGCAGCGGTGTCCAGGTAGCCGCGCAGGCCACGGCCACGGGGGGCGATGTCGAGCAGCAGTTCCAGGCCTTGCAGCGGCAGGCCCTTGAGGCCGGCGTCGCGGCCTTCCAGGCGCAGGCTCCACACCCCGCGCAAGGTGTTGGCCAGGTGCTGCCCGGCGGTGTCGGCCAGGTCCACGGTGGCTTCGCCGGGAGTGATGGGCAATTCTTCTTCGCGCGTCAACTCGCGATGGGCATAGAAGGCGGCAGGCACAGCCGCGCCGGTCAGCGCCAGGCCTGCGATGAACCCACGTCGAGAGATGGTCATTGTCTACCTTAGGAAACGGCTTTATCAGAGCTAGAACGTTTGCAGGCCGGGGAAATTTACCGCCCTGCCCGTGCCGCCTAAATTTCCCCGCGCACCACTCGTTCTTCCCTGATAGCGAAGGCCTCAACTGACTGAGATGGCAATGACAAAACCACGTTCGAAAAAGGCGCTGTACATCGGCTTGCCGCTGGCACTGGCCATCGGTGCCGGCGCAGGCTTCCTGGCCTGGGATCATTGGTTCAAGGGCAATGCCGGCTACCCATTGGCCGTGATCAAGCAGGCCAATGAACTGCAGGACCGCTTGCTGTCGTTCGACAGCCATATCACCGTTCCCATGGATTTTGGCACCGCCGGCAACGAGGCGGACAAGGACGGCAGCGGCCAGTTCGACCTGGCCAAGGCGGCACGCGGTCGCTTGTCCGGCGCAGCCCTGACGATCTTCGGCTGGCCGGAAATCTGGAATGGCCCCAACGCCCCGCACAAGCCTACTGACGGCTTTGTCGAGGAAGCCCGCCACGAGCAGGAGGTGCGCTACAAGATCATCTCCGGCATGGTGCGTGACTTTCCCAATCAAGTCGGCATCGCCTATACCCCGGATGACTTTCGACGCCTGCATGGCGAAGGCAAGTTCGCGATCTTTATCAGCATGCTCAACGCCTACCCGCTGGGCAATGACCTGAATCAGCTGGACCTGTGGGCCGCCCGGGGCATGCGCATGTTCGGTTTCAGTTATATCGGCAATAACGCCTGGTCCGACTCATCGCGCCCACTGCCGTTTTTCAATGATTCCGTCGATGCGCTCGAAGGCCTGTCGGACATCGGCAAGCAAGCGGTGCAGCGCCTCAATGACCTGGGGGTGATCATTGACGTGTCGCAGATGTCGACCAAGGCCCTGGAGCAAGTCGCGCAGCTGAGTCGCACGCCGATGGTGGCGTCCCACTCGGCACCGCGCGCGTCGGTGGACATCCCGCGCAACCTCAGCGACAAGGAACTGCAACTGATCAAGAACAGTGGCGGCGTGGTGCAGGTGGTGGGCTTCCCGGCCTACATACGCCCCCTGAGCCAGCCGACCCAGGACAAACTCAACACCCTGCGCGCGCGTTTCGACCTGCCGCCGCTGCCCAACCTGGCCATGGCCCTGATGCCGGGGGACGCGATCATCGCGGCATGGCCGGAGCAGAAGTTCGGCCAGTACGCCCAAGGGCTGTACGGGATTCTTGAGGAGGAACCCAAGGCCACGCTCAAGGACTGGGGCGACGCCGTCGACTACACCGTGCGCAAGATCGGGATCGATCACGTCGGCATCGCTTCGGACTTCAACGACGGCGGCGGCATCGACGGCTGGAACAACGTCGGCGAAATCCGCAACGTCACCGCCGAACTGATCCAGCGCGGCTACTCCGAAGCCGACATGGCCAAGCTGTGGGGAGGTAACTTCCTGCGGGTCTGGGACCAGGTACAAAAAGCCGCCAAACCCTTGGCCAACCGCTAATCACCTAGAAGCAAGTCCATGACTGACCGCCGTACGTTTCTCAAGCAGGCCGGGATATTCGCCGCCAGCCTGCCATTGGGCGCTGCACTCATCCCGCAGGCACTGGCTGCCACCACCACGGATGCCCCATGGACGGTGTTCAAGCAGCTGTTCAACCAGGACCCGGATTACCTGCACTTCTCCAACTTCCTGGTGGCCTCGCACCCCAGGCCGGTACGCGAGGCCATCGAGCGTTACCGCGCCCAGATCGACCGCAACCCAGGGCTTGCCATGGACTGGGACCTGGAGGAAACCTGGAAGCGCGAAGGCCAGGTACGCGAATGGGCCGGCCGCTACCTCAAGGCCACCCCGGCGCAGATCGCCCTGACCGGCAGCACCTCCGAAGGCCTGGCGATGATCTATGGCGGCATCAAGGTGCGCCCGGACCAGGAAATCCTCACCACCGTGCATGAGCATTACGCGACCCAGAACGTGCTGGATTTTCGCGTGCTCAAGGAAGGCACCCAGGTTCGCCGGATCAAGCTGTTCGAGCGGGCCAGCCAGGTTTCTGCCGACGAGGTGCTGGCCAATATCCAGCGTAATATCCGCCCCAACACCCGCGTGCTGGGCATGACCTGGGTACAGTCCGGCAGCGGCGTAAAACTGCCCATCGGCGAGATCGGCAAGCTGGTGGCGGCGCACAACCGCAACCGCGATGACAAGGACCGCCTCCTCTATGTGGTGGATGGCGTGCATGGTTTCGGCGTGGAAAACCTCGACTTCCCAGACATGCATTGCGACTTCTTTATCGCCGGCACCCATAAATGGATGTTCGGTCCGCGCGGTACCGGGCTGGTGTGTGCGCGCAACCCTGAAAACACCTACGTCACGCCCATGGTGCCGACCTTCTCCGAAGACAAGGACTTCGCCACCATCATGACCCCCGGCGGCTATCACGCTTTCGAGCATCGCTGGGCGGCGGATGAGGCCTTCAAGCTGCACCTGCAACTGGGCAAGGCGCCGGTCCAGGCGCGCATCCATGGACTGAACGCCGAACTCAAGGAGCAATTGCTGGCGCACCCGCAGATCGAACTGGTCACGCCGCGCAGCCCAGAACTGTCTGCCGGCTTTACCTTCTTCCGGGTCAAGGGCCAGGACAGTGATCGGGTGGCAGCCTACATGCAGAAGAACCGCGTGGTGATCGACGCGGTGGACCGCGACGTCGGCCCGGTGATCCGCACGGCGCCCGGCCTGCTCAACAACTCCGACGAAATCCAGCGTTTCATGACCCTGCTCAGCCAGCGGTTGTGACGCGCCTTTTCCCTTTGCACGAGAGGCCCCTATGACGCCACTGCGACTCAACCCCCTGAAGACCCTGGCACTGACCGCCCTGTGCGGCGCGCTGCTGCCGGGCCTGGCCCAGGCCGCCACGCCGCAACCGGGCAAAGTGTTCAAGGACTGCAAGGACTGTCCGGAAATGGTGGTACTGCCCGCCGGCACCTTCACCATGGGGACGCCGGAAGACGAAGTCGGCCGTGAGCCGGACGAAGGCCCGATGCATGACGTGACCTTCGCCAAGCCGTTCGCCATGAGCCGCTTCCACATCACCGCCGGCGAATGGGACAGCTATATCCGCCAGACCGGAGTGAAGATCGCCGACGGCGACACCCGCCCCGGCCGCGAATGCATCGCCAGCAAGCCACGCTATCCCCAGGGCCCGCGCCAGCCGGCGGTGTGCATGGACATGGACGACATCAAGCACTATGTGGCCTGGCTGTCGAAAAAAACCGGCCAGCAGTACCACATGGTCAGCGAGGCCCAGCGCGAATACGCCGCGCGCGCCGGCTCCGCCGGACCATTCCCATTCCCGTTCGACGAGGGCAAGGGCTACAGCATCGCCAAGCATGCCAACACCTACGGGCCGGCGGACGGGTACAGCTATTCTTCGCCGGTAGGCAGCTACCCGCCGAATGCGTTTGGCATGTACGACATGCATGGCAATGTCTATGAGCGGGTGGCCGACTGCGAGCACCCCAACTATGTCGGCGCACCGACGGATGGCAGCGCGTGGATGGAGCCGAACTGCGAGGGCTACCAGATTCGTGGCAATGACTGGGGCGAAGCGCCGGTGTTTTCACGCTCGGGCAACCGCAACAACATCTACCCGCAAACGCGGGGGGATTGGATTGGCTTCAGGGTAGTGCGCGATCTCTAAAGCTGACGGGATTTAATGTGGGAGGGGGCTTGCTCCCGATGGGGTGCGGCAGTCGACATCGCCATTGACTGATACTCCGTCATCGGGAGCAAGCCCCCTCCCACAGTCAAATCGTGCGCGGCTTAGACCCCCTTCTGCGCCAACAACTCCAAACCTTCATGCAGCGCCGGGAACAGGCTGTTGTTGAAGTTGTTCCAGCGCAGTTCGAGGATGGTGTCGTCCGGCGAGATCTCGGTCTTGAGTACGTCGTGGAACACCTCGCCGGAGTCGATGCCGTTGTCCACGTAGTGGAACGAGGCGCCGGTGAGGTACAGCGGTTCACACGGCTGCGTCTGCTTGGTCGCCCAATCCACCACGGCTTGTCCGCGGGCACCGTACAAGGCATTCCAGGTGGCGTAGGCCCCACGGCGCTCATAGGGCGATTCGATACGGGTAATACCGGGGTGAATGTTCATGATCCGACGCGCAAACGGTGCGCCCGGACGCACCAGTTCATCGAGGATCACCAGCAGGCCGTCCAGCACCACGATATCGGCCTTCAACTCCACCAGGGTGTCGTGCAGGCGCCGTTCGAAATCCTGCTTGCCAGCGACGTGTTCCGCGCTGCCCCGAGGCAGGCGCCGATAGGTGGACGGCACGCTCAGCAGCAGATCGTTGACCAGGCGCCCCTGCACCCGCAGGTCGGCCGGGTACAGCCACTGGCGACCGGGCTTATAGGCAAAGCCGTAGTCGGCCACCAACTGCTGGTCCCGCGGGTTCTGCTCATCGTCGTCATACACCACGCCCACCAGGTTATAGGCCTCGCCCAGTGACGTGTCGTTGAGCGACCCCACCAGAAACTCCAGCACCGACTTCATGTAGCGCTCGTGGTCCTTGTAGGCCACCGGCTGGCCGGCCTTGTCGGCAGCGGCATTGCGCAGGGACCACACGTACACCAGATTCTTTTTCGTCATTGTTTCGCTCTCGCTGGATAGATCAGGCACGCGCCAATACGCGTGCGCCTACACCACAAGAACGAACCAGATGCCGGTCAATTTATCCACCAACCGCACCGCCGGGCACACCGAGCTAAATCGTCGCGCCAACACTTCGTTTGTCATGGGTAAGGGTCTGTGTGCCCAGCCCCCTCTTTTTCACTTTCCGGGAAGTACTTATGACCGACCCCAAGCGCGGCGCCTTCAAAGGTTTGCTTGCATTGCTCAGGCCGTTTCGCACCATCGTGACGGTCTCCATCGCCCTGGGCATGGCCGGCGGCCTGGCCATCACGCTGTTGCTGGCGACCATCAACAACGCGCTGCACTCTTCCACGGGTATGACCCAGGGCGTGATCCTGAGCTTTGCTGCGCTGTGCGTGCTGGCGCTGACCAGTTCGATCGTCTCCGATATCGGCACCAACTACGTGGGCCAGCGGATCATCGCCGCCCTGCGCAAGGATCTCGGCGAAAAGGTGCTGTCGGCGCCCATCGAGCAGATCGAGCAGTATCGCTCCCACCGCCTGATCCCGGTGCTGACCCACGACGTCGACACCATCAGCGACTTCTCCTTTGCCTTCACCCCGCTGGCCATCGCCACCACCGTGACCCTGGGCTGCCTGGGGTACCTGGCGTACCTGTCGGTGCCGATGTTCCTGATGATGGTGGTGGCGATCATCATCGGCAGCAGCGTGCAGTTCATCGCCGGCGCCAAGGGCATTCGCGGCTTCGACGAGGCCCGCGACCAGGAAGACGAGTTGCAACGCTACTACTCGGCAATCGCTTCCGGCGCCAAGGAGTTGCGCATCCACCGGCCCCGCCGCTACCGCATGAACACCCACCGCATCCAGGAAACCGCCGACCGTATCAGCGATATCCAGGTGCGTTCGGTGAACATCTATATCGTCGCCAAGACCTTCGGCTCGATGCTGTTCTTTGTGGTCATCGGCCTGGCGCTGGCGATGCAGGCCTACAACCCGAACCCGGACCCGGCGGTGATCACCGGTTTTGTGCTGGTGTTGCTGTACATGAAGGGCCCGCTGGAACACGTGGTGGGTTACCTGCCGATCATCGGCAAGGCGCGCATTGCGTTTGCGCGCATCACCGAACTGTCCGAACGCTTCTCTTCCCCCGAACCACACCTGCTGATGGACGGCAGCGAAGCGCCGACACCGGTGGTGCACAGCCTGGAGTTGCGCGGCGTGAGCTACAGCCCGCCGCCGGTGGAAGGCAGCCAGCCGTTCCACCTGGGGCCGATCAACCTGAGCATCAAGCAGGGTGATATCGTGTTTATCGTTGGCGAGAACGGCTGCGGCAAGACCACCCTGATCAAGCTGCTGCTGGGCCTGTATCAACCCGAGGCCGGGGAAATCCGCCTCAATGGCGAAACGGTGACCGACCCGGCGCGCGATGACTATCGCCAGCTGTTCACCACGGTGTTCGCCGACTACTACCTGTTCGACGACCTGGTCCAGGGCAGCGCCACCCAGTCGCTGGACAGCGCCGCCAAGTACCTGGAGCGCCTGGAAATCGCGCACAAGGTCAGCGTCAAGGACGGCGTATTCAGCACCACCGACCTCTCCACCGGCCAGCGCAAGCGCCTGGCACTGGTCAATGCCTGGCTGGAAGAGCGCCCGGTGCTGGTGTTCGACGAATGGGCCGCCGACCAGGACCCGGCCTTCCGCCGCGTGTTCTATACCGAGCTGCTGCCGGACCTCAAGCGCCTGGGCAAGACCATCATCGTGATCAGTCACGACGACCGCTACTTCGATATCGCCGACCAGTTGGTGCGCTTGAGTGCAGGGAAAGTCGTTGCGGAGTTGGAGCCCGCATAATTTTTTCCGGTTTATGCGAGTGCGAACGTCTCATATGCAGCAATGAGAATTAACCGCATTAAGTACCCATCTGCCAACACTTAAAAAAGAGAAACAACACCATGCCAGTACGGCTTGCCCTCAGCCCATTGAGCACCGCACTTTCCATGCGGCGGGCCCTGAAATTCAACGCTCTGCCCAATAGCCTGGCCCTGGCGGCCAGCCTGTCGATGGCGAGTTATGTGCAGGCGCAAGAGTTCGAATTGAACATCCCCGCGCAGCCGTTGAGTACTGCACTGCAGGTATTTGGCCAACAGACCAACCTGCAAATCCTGTACAGCCCGGAAACCGTGCAAAACAAGCACAGCGTGGCGGTCAGCGGCAAGATGGACCCGGTACGGGCTATCGAGCAAATGCTGGGAGGGACCGGCGTCAGCTACAGCCTGCAAGGCAGCTCGATGATCATCAACGCGCCCGGCTCCGGTAGCGACGCCCTCGAGCTTGGCGCCACCCAGATCAACGCCAACCAACTGGGCACCATCACCGAAGGTTCCGGCTCCTACACACCAGGCACCATCGCCACCGCCACCAAGATGGTGCTGACACCGCGCGAGACGCCCCAGTCGATTTCCGTGGTCACCCGCCAGACCATGGATGACTTCGGCTTGAACGGCATCGACGACGTGATGCGCCACACACCGGGCATCACCGTCTCGACCTTCGACAGCGAGCGCACCAACTATTATTCCCGGGGTTTCCCGATCCAGAACTTCCAGTACGACGGCGTGCCGACCACCCGCAACGAAGGTTACTCGGCCGGCCAGACCCTGAGCGACATGGCGATCTACGACCGTGTCGAAATCCTCAAGGGCACCACCGGCCTGATGACCGGCGCCGGCGGCCCGGGCGGCACCATCAACCTGGTGCGCAAGAAGCCCACTGCCGAGTTCCAGGGGCATGTGGGCCTGGGCGCCGGCTCGTGGGACAACTACCGCTCGGAGCTGGACGTGAGCGGCCCGCTGACCGAAAGCGGCAACGTGCGCGGGCGTGCCGTGGCGGTATACCAGGACAAGCATTCATTCATCGACCACTATGAACGCAAGACCAATGTCTACTACGGCATCCTCGAATTCGACCTGTCGCCGGACACCCTGCTGACCATCGGCGCCGACTATCAGGATAGCGACCCCAAGGGTTCGAGTTGGTCCGGCAGCCGCTCGTTGTTTGATGGCGTGGGTAACGAGATCAGCTTTGACCGTGGCTACAACAATGGCCCGAAGTGGAGCAGCTGGGGGCAATACAGCCGCAGCGTTTTCGCCACCCTGGAACACGCCCTGGATAACGGCTGGATCGCCAAGGCCAACTACAGCAACCAGCTCAATGGCTATAACGCACCGCTGGGTTACGCTTCTCCAAAGCAAAATTCCACCGACAGAGCCTCGGTGTATGCCGCCAAGTACACTGGCAAGACCATCAGTAATAACGGCGACTTCTATCTCTCCGGGCCGTTCAGCCTGGGCGGTCGCGAGCACCAGTTGGTGGTGGGGGCATCGGTTTCGCGTTCGCACTGGGAAGGCAACGACTATTACAGTGCGACCTATAAGGACAGTAATGACTTCCCTCTTTATTCATGGGACGGCGACAGCCTGGAGCCGGATTGGGGCCGCGCTACCGAGAAAGACGACATCACCCGCCAGGCAGCGGTCTACTTCTCGACACGCCTGAGCCTCACTGACGACCTGTCCCTGTTGCTTGGTTCGCGCCTGACCGACTATCGGCTGACCGGCACCAACGACTCGCGCGAGACCGGCAAACTCATCCCGTATGCGGGCGTGGTGTACGACCTTAATAAAAACTTCTCGGTGTACGGCAGCTATACCTCGATCTTCATGCCGCAGCAGCTGCGACCCGACCGCAACAACAAGATGGTCGAGCCTGACGAAGGCGAAAACTATGAACTGGGTGTGAAGGGTGAGTTCTATGACGGCCGCCTGAATGCCAGCCTTGCCTACTTCGAGATTCATGAGTCCAATCGCGCCGAGGAAGACACCGAGTACAACAACAATATGCCGGCCAACTCGCCTGTCGAGTGGGCCTACATGGGCGTCCAGGCCAAGACCAAGGGCTATGAAGCCGAGATTTCCGGTGAGCTGCTGCCAGGCTGGCAGGTGCAGGCGGGCTACACCCACAAGGTGATCCGCGATGACGATGGCAAGAAGTTCTCCACCTGGGAACCTCAGGACCAGCTCAATTTCTACACCAGCTACAAGCTGACCGGCGCCCTCGACAAGCTCACCCTCGGCGGCGGCGCGCGCTGGCAAGGTGAGGCGTGGCAGGATGTCTACAACCGCGGCAAGAGTGTCACCCAGCGGTTCTCTCAAGACCCGTACTGGCTGGTCGACGCCATGGCGCGCTACCAGATCAGCAAGAACCTCTCCGCCTCGATCAACGTCAACAACGTGTTCGACAAGCGCTACTACACCAACATCGGCTTCTACACGTCGTCCTACTCGGGCGACCCGCGCAACGTGATGCTGTCGACCCGCTGGGACTTCTGATCTAACCCCGGCAACCTCCAGACACCCTGCGCAGCCCGCCTGCCCAGGGTGTTTTTTATGGGCGATGCTTCACCGCCCTCCCCCCATAACCCACCATCGAGTAGGAGGCGGCCTCACAGCCGCCGTCCTCTCACACCACCGTACGTACGGTTCCGTATACGGCGGTTCAGGTTATGCGGATATACGTCACAGCGATCCGTGCAAGTATTGGGCTTTGACGATTGTGGCCGTCTTACCCCGCTGCGCCGCCTCATCCGCTTCCTGTTCGTCAGGCCAGCATTTTGCCTCGGGCTTCCTTCAGATTCGCAGTCACCCGCAACACCCTTGCCTCTGGCTAGCACTTCCCCTTGCCGGGTGTGTAGAGGACTTGCACCTCCAAGTCGTTTGGCTCACCACCACAGTGAGCTAAACAGCGCCAGTCACGGCGCTACGCGCCATGCCTGGCGCACCACAAAAAAGCCCCGGTTCACACCACGTGAGCCGGGGCTTTCTGCCCAAGTGACGGTTACGCCATGGCCGTCACCAGGCTGCGTACAAATTCAGCGTTGTCGATGATGCGCTCATGGTCCACCTCAATCACCACCGACCGCACCACACAGCCCTCGCCAATCACCCGCTGCATGCTGGCTTCGATCAACGCCCGGTGCTGACCGGCCCGGCTCATGGCGGCCCACCAGCAACTGACAGGCGCCTTGAGTGGCTTGAAGTCAGCCTGCTCCATGCGCTTGACCAACGTACGGTCGACGTCCCAGGACACCTGCGCTTCGTTGCCCTCCAACAGCGCTTGCCTGATGTCGAGGAAGGCGTCACCCAGGGTGGCCTCGGCCCATTCGACGAAGCGTGCCCATTGCGTGCCTGCATCGGCGTGGGTGGCCTGCACGTCCTGCCAGGTGGCATGGACAGCCTCTGCAAACGCCGGGAACATCACCCCGAGCAAGTCCACGCGCCGTTCGTTGTCGGATATCTCGCTGTCGTCGGTCACGATTGCCGCTTCCCAGTACGGGGTGAGCCAGCGCGGCGGCGACGAATCGATCCAACCGACAAACTCCACCTGTCGGCCCGCCTGTTCCAGGTGATAGGCAACCTCTACCGCCAGGTTGCCGCCCAACGACCAGCCCGCCAGGCGGAAGGCCCCTTCGGGCTGGGCTTCCAGCAATTGCGCGGAGTAATCCTCGACCATGCTGGACCAGGCCGGCACTTCGGCGCCCTCCTCGGCCAACGCACGGCAGATCACCCCGACCACCGGCCGCTGCTCACGCAACGCCAGGGCGATGGCCTTGTAGCAATGCACCGAACCGTAGCTGGGGTGGAACAGATAGAGCGGCGTGCCTTCGGTGCGGCTGTTAAGCGGCACCAGCAGCGAGCGGCGAGTGATGCCTGCGAGACAGCCGACCTGCGCGCGTACGGTCGGGTTGAGCATCAACTGGCTGACCGAAAGGCCGATGCCGCTGGCCTTGCGAATCCGCTCCTTGAGCATCAGCACCAACAGCGAATGGCCGCCCAATTCAAAGAAGTTGTCATTCAACCCGACGTGTTCCACACCGAGCACATCGGCCCAGATCGCGGCGACTTTCTGTTCAAGCTCGGTCCGTGGTGCTTCAAACCGCTGGGTCGACTGCGTGTCCGGTTTCGGCAATGCCTTGCGGTCCAGCTTGCCGTTGGGGCTCAGGGGCATCTGTTCCAGCAGCAACCATTGCGTCGGCACCATGTAATCCGGCAACTGCACAGCCAAGTGTGCACTGAGGGTTTCACGCCAGCCCTCGCCCTGCGCCTGCAAGACCAGGTAACCCACCAGGTGCTTGCCGTCCACCGCCAGCACCGCCGCCTCGCGCACCGATTCGTGCTCCAGCAGGCGTGCTTCGATTTCACCCAGCTCGATACGCAAGCCGCGCAGTTTGACCTGATGGTCGATACGCCCGGCGTATTCGATCACACCGTCAGGGCGGTAGCGCGCCAGGTCTCCAGTACGGTAGAGGCGCTCACCCTTGATGAACGGATGCGCGATAAAGCGCTCGGCGGTCAAGCCCGGGCGCCGGTGATAACCGCGCGCCAGGCCCACGCCGCCCAGGAACAGCTCACCCAGCACGCCGGCCGGTACCGGCTCGAAATGGCTGTCCAGGACATAGCAGCCCAGGTTGGCAATCGGCTTGCCGATCGGCACTGCGTCGCGGCCTTCATCCACGCACGTCCAGTGGGTCACGTCGATGGCCGCTTCGGTCGGGCCGTACAGGTTGTAAAGCGCGGTGTGCGGCAGTTTGGCGAACACTTGCTGTTGCGCATCCACCGGCAACGCCTCGCCACTGCACACAATGCGCTGCAGGCTGACGCAGGAAGACACGTTCGAATCCTGCAGGAACGCTTGCAGCATCGACGGCACAAAATGCAGTGTGGTGACCTGTTCACGCGTGATCAGGCCGACCAGTTTGTCAGGGTCGCGATGGTCCCCCGGTGCGGCGACCACCAGGCGTGCGCCGGTCATCAGCGGCCAGAAGAACTCCCACACCGAGACGTCGAAACTGAACGGGGTTTTCTGCAACACGGTATCGCGGGCATCCAGCGCGTAGGCCTCCTGCATCCAGCACAGGCGGTTGGTCAGTGCGCAATGGCGGTTGCCCGCGCCTTTGGGTTGCCCGGTGGAACCCGAGGTGTAGATCACGTAGGCGAGGTTTTCGCCGTCCAGGGCGACGCCCGGGTTCGCGTCGCTGTAGCCTTCGCACCCGGCGTCGCCCAGCACCAGGGTTTCCAGGCCTTGGGTAATCGGCAATTGCTCAAGCAAATGGGCTTGGGTCAGCAGCAGTTTCACGCCGCTGTCGTCCAGCATGTAGGCCAGGCGCTCACGCGGGTATTCCGGGTCCAGCGGCACATAGGCGCCACCGGCCTTGAGCACCGCGAGCAGGCCGACGACCATTTCGATGGAACGCTCCACCGCCAGGCCGACCAGCACGTCCGGGCCTACGCCGGCTTCGAGCAAACGATGGGCCAGGCGGTTGGCGCGGCGGTTCAACTCGGCGTAGCTCAGCCGCTGCGTGCCAAATGCCAGGGCGGGAGCCTGCGGCGTCAGGGCGACCTGATCTTCGATCAATTGGTGCACACCGCGCGGCAGCGGGTACTCGCGCGCCGTCGCATTCCAGTCCTCGACGATCACCTTGCGCTGTGTCTGCGGCAGGGATGGCAGGTCCGCCAGGCGCTCCACCTGCGCAAGAGTGAGTGCCTGCAACACCTGCTCGAAGTGCTCGGCCAGATGGACGATGTCCTGCTCGCCGAACGCAGCCGGGTCGTAGTTGAACTCCACGGCCAGGCGTTCACCCATGGCCAGCAATACGGTCAAGGGATAGTGCGTCTGCTCCAGGCTGTCCATCGCGCCGAAACGCAGGCCCGCCGGGGCGCCCTGCTCCAACGCCGCCGACACCGGGTAGTTCTCGAACACCAGGATGCTGTCGAACAGCGCTTCGCCACCGAGCCCGGCCCATCGCTGGATGTCGAACAACGGCGTGTGCTCTTGCTCGCGCAGACGCAGGTTTTGCCCCTGCACCTGCTGCAGCCAGGCGTCCACGCTCAGCTGCGGGCTCGGCGTCGCCACCACTGGCAAGGTGTTGATAAACAAACCGACCTGCTGCTCGATGCCCGGCAACTCGGCCGGACGTCCCGCCACCGTCGCACCGAACGCTACGGTGTCCAGGCCGGTATGCCGTTGCAACAGCAGGAGCCAGGCACTTTGCACCAGGGTATTGAAGGTGACCTTGTGCCGCTGGGCAAAGGCCTTGAGCTGCTCGGTGGCCGACTGCTCCAGTACCAGCCGGTGAATGCCGTTGACCTGGGACACACCCTGCTCGCGCCTGGCACCGCGCGACAGCCGGGTAGGTTCCTGCAGCCCCGCCAGCTGCGCCTTCCAGAAGGTTTCGCTGGTGACCGGGTCCTGTGCCTGCAGCCAGGCGATGTAGTCACGGTAACGCCCGTTCGGCGCGCGCAACACCTCACCGGCGTACTGCTGCAGCACCTCGCCGAACAACTGCGATGAACTCCAGCCATCCATCAGGATGTGGTGGTTGGTGTAAATCAGATGATGGCTGTCGGCACCGGTACGCACCACCACCAGGCTCAACAATGGGGCCTGCTCAAGCACAAAGCCTTCGGCCCGGGCGGCTTCGGCCAGTGCGTCGAGTGCTTCCGCGCGGTCCGCGCGGTGCTGCCAGTCGTGTTCGAGCAAAGGCACCCGCACCGTCTTGTAGACCACTTGCAACGGCTGCTCCAGCTCGGTCTGCCAGAGAAACGCCGTGCGCAGGATATCGTGATGTTCCACGGCAACCTGCCAGGCCGCCTGGAACCTGCTTACATCCAGCCCTTGCACATCGACGCGCATCTGGTTGATGTAGTCGCCGGAACCCTGCCCATACAAGGATTGGAACAGCATGCCCTGTTGCATCGGTGACAACGGGTAAATGTCCTCGACCCGGCTCAACGGCAACGACAGGCCATCCAACTGTGCCTGGCTCAAGCGCGCCAATGGGAAGTCCGACGGCGTGGCACCGGTGTTTTCAGGCTGGCAGCAATGCGCGATCAGTGCCTTGAGTTCCTGGGCATAGTCATCGGCCAATTGTTGGATGCTGGCCGGGTCGAACATCTGCTGGCTGAAGCTCCAGGTCAGGTTCAATTCGCCGCCATACACCTGGCCGTTGATTTCCAACCAATTGCCCAAGGATGCCTCAGGGCTTTGATCGGCCCCTGCAGCGTCACCGGAAGGCGCAAACAGGCCCGGCTCCTCGCTGTCATCAAAACTGGCATCGAACTGGCCCAGGTAGTTGAAGGTAATGCGTGGCTGCGGCAAGCGCGCCAGGGCTTCGCGAACCTGCGGTTGTCCCAGGTAACGCAAGGCACCAAAGCCGATGCCTTTGTCGGGAATGGCGCGCAGTTGCTCCTTGATCCCCTTCAACGAGTCCGTCAGGGTCAGGGCCGGCGTCAGTTTGACCGGGTAGAGACTGGTGAACCAGCCGACGGTACGGGTCAGGTCGATATCGTCGAACAGGTCTTCGCGGCCATGGCCTTCCAAACGGATCAGGGTCGACGCATGGCCGGTCCAGCGCCCGATCACCCGGGCCAGGGCGGTCAGCAACACATCGTTGATCTGGGTGCGATAGGCCGCCGGTGCATCCTGCAACAGACGCCGGGTGTGAGTGCTGTCCAGGTGCGTGGTCGCACTGCCGGCATGCCGGTTGCTCAAGCTGGCACCCGGTCTGGCAGCTGGCAGGTCGATCTCGGCGTCGTGCAACTGCGCTTGCCACCATGCCAGTTCGCCGGTCAGCGCATCGCCCTGGGCGTACTGCTGCAGTCGGTGTGCCCAGTCGCGGGTGGAACTGGTCTTGACCGGCAATACCACGGCAACGCCACGGGCGAGCTGACGGTAAGCCGTTTGCAGGTCCTCCAGCAGGATCCGCCACGACACACCATCCACCACCAGGTGGTGGATCACCAACAGCAAGCGCTGTGCTCCACCGTCCAACTCGACCAGTACCGCCCGTATCAGCGGGCCGTGGCCCAGGTCCAGGCTGCGTTGTGCCTCTTCACCCAAGGCCGCGAGTTCGTCGATGTCCTGCAGCGTGCGGTGCCACAGCACGGCGTCGGCCTGGTGCTGTTCGGCACCGCGATAGACGCCCTGCCAGCCACCCGCACCGTCAACGAACTGCGAACGCAACGCATCGTGATGCACGATCAACGCCTGCAAGGCCTGGGTCAGCGTCGTGGCGTCGAGGTGTTCATGGGGTTGCAATACCACCGATTGGTTCCAGTGATGACGCTCGGCGATCTCATCGGCGAAGAACGCTTGCTGGATAGGCAGCAGCAAGGTTTCGCCACTGAGCGCGGCCTGGCTGATCGTCACGCCTTCGACGCCTTGGCGCGCGACACCGGCCAGGCTTTGTACGGTCTGGTGCTGGAACAGGTCCTTGGGCGTGAACCGAATACCCGCCTGGCGAGCACGGCTGACCACCTGGATCGAGATGATCGAATCACCACCCAGCTCAAAGAAGTTGTCGTTCAGGCCCACTTGCGGCAGGCGCAGCACCTCGGCCCAGATCGTCGCGAGCTGTTGTTCCAGCTCGCTCTGCGGGGCCACGTAAGCCTGTTGCAACAGGCTCGCATCCGGTTGCGGCAGGCCCTTGCGGTCGAGCTTGCCGTTGGGGGTCAGCGGCATTTGCGCCAGGAACATGAAGTACGTTGGTACCATGTAATCCGGCAGGCGGGTTTTCAGGGCACGGCGCAGGTGGTCGCGGAATTCGGCTTCGTTGACCAGGCTGGCGTCGGCCGGCACCACGTAGGCTACCAGCCGTTTGCCGGTCGGGCCGTCCTGGGCCACCACCACGGTTTCACCGACACCGTCCTGCTCACGCAAGCGCGCTTCGATTTCCCCCAGTTCGATGCGGAAACCACGGATCTTCACCTGGTGGTCGACACGCCCGAGGTAATCCACCACGCCATCCGGGCGGCCACGGGTCAGGTCGCCGCTGCGATACACGCGACTGCCCGGCTTGCCGAACGGGTCCGGCACGAAGCGTTCGGCGGTCAGCGCCGGACGTTCCAGGTATCCACGGGCCACGCCCTCGCCGCCCAGGTACAGCTCACCGGCGACGCCGATGGGTTGCAGGTTGAGTTGCGCGTCCAGCACGTAGCCGCTGCGGTTGCCCAATAGCGTACCAATCGGTGCATACACGGCGCCGCAGGGGTCGCCCTTGCGCGCTTTCCACAGCAACGGCGTGACCACGGTTTCGGTCGGGCCGTAGCCGTTGAACAGGTAGGTCGGCTTGAGCGCGCGCCAGGCCAGGTCGTAGCTGGCTTGCGCCACCGCATCGCCGCCAAAGCAGTACACACGCACTTTCGGTGGATTACCGTCGCGCTCGGCATGCTCGGCCAGTTGTTGCAGGTACACCGGCGGGAACACCGCCATGGTCACGTTGTGACGGTGCATCTGCGCGTAGGTGTACTCGGGCAACCACAGGCTGTCGTCACGGACCAGCACGCTGGCGCCGTTGATCAGCGGGTGCATCCAGCCTTCGTGGGAGCCGTCGAAGGCGAACGACATGAAGTGCAGTTCGCAATCGGCCGGCGATGTTTCATAACGCTCGCCGGTGGCGATGATGTGCGCCACCAACGGCCCATGGGACACCGCCACGCCCTTGGGCAGGCCGGTGGAGCCGGAGGTGTAGATCACGTAGGCAAGGTTGTCGCCGTGCAGTTTTACCTCCGGCGCGGTGTCGCTGTAGTCGGCCCACGCCTCGGTGCGATCGATGGCCAGGCTGTCCAGGCCCTCGGGAATCGGCAGTTGCGGCAACGCACTGGTGTGGGTCAGCAGCAACTTCGCACGGCTGTCCTGCATCATGTACAGCAGGCGATCACGCGGGTACTCGATATCCAGCGGCACATACACACCGCCGGCTTTCATCACCGCGAGGAACGCCACCAGGCTCTCGGCACTGCGCGGCATGGCAATTGCCACGCGCACTTCGGGGCCGATGCCACGGGCGATCAGGGCATGGGCCAGGCGGTTGGCCTGGCGGTCCAGCTCGCCATAACTCAGGGTTTGCGCATCGAACTTGACCGCCACCGCAGCGTGGTTTTCGGCGGCGCGGTCGGCAACCATTTCGTGTACCAGACGCTCGGCCGAGAAGCCGGCGTCAGTCTGGTTCCACAGCTGCAGGATGTGTCGTTGCTCATCCTGGCCCAGCAGGTTGAGTTGGCTGATGGATTGCTGTTGGTCGGCAACCATCGCCTGCAACAGGTTTTGCCA
>NZ_FKLB01000048.1:0-57071 GCF_900067035.1 Pseudomonas sp. 1 R 17 | reverse complement strand
GGTTCATCACGGAATCCCGGGAAACACAGAAACAAGAACGCCGATTTGATTGATGATGTTCGTGCGAGCAAACACATCTAAAAAACCGGCGTTCTTATGCGTGATATTAATACTTTCCTTCCTTTTTGGGAGGGCTTTTCTGTCGTCACGATCAAGCCCGATGGTGACGCTCTAAAGATCGATCTGATTCCCCACGCCACCCGATTCCCTTCCTGCGGCGGCTGCCAAAAACCTTGTTCAACCACTCATGAGTATTGCGAGCGAACCGTTCGTGATCTGCCCATTCTCGGTCGCGCGGTGAGCCTCAGCATTTTGCTCAGGCGTGTTGGCTGCCGCGACTGTGGAAAACGCATGGAGGCCGTCAGTTGGCTGGATCGCTATGCCCGCATGACGCGCCGCTTGGCCGAGGCGGTCATTCAGGCCTGCGAGCGCCTTCCCACCTTGCACGTGGCCCAGATGTTTGGACTGCATTGGGACACTGTTCGGTTGCTGGAGCGTCGAGCCTTGCAGGCGGTGTTGAGTGAGTTGCCGAAGGCGCAACCACGACGCCTGATCATGGACGAGTTCGCGTTATTCAAAGGTCATCGTTACGCCAGCGTTGTGCTGGATGCCGATACACGACGAGTGCTGTGGATCGGTGAAGGCCGTAGCCGAGCGGCAGTCAGGCCGTTCTTCGAGGAACTGGGGCCGGAGGGCTGCGCTCGAATCGAAGCGGTGGCGATGGACATGAATACTGCTTTTGATCTGGAGGTTCGCCAGCATTGCCCGAAAGCGCGAGTGGTCTACGACCTTTTCCATGTGGTGGCCAAATATGGCCGAGAGGTGATTGATCGGGTCCGCGTCGACGAAGCTAATCGGCTGCGTCATAACAAGCCGGCTCGCAAGGTCATCAAGCAGGCACGATGGCTGTTGCTGCGTAACCCACAGAACCTGAAAACGCCGGAACAACAGGTCCATTTGCAGGATTTATTGGAGGCCAACCAATCGCTGATGACAGTTTATTTGATGAAGGCTGAACTCAAAACGCTCTGGACACCGAGCACTGCCTGGACCTGGAGATCGGCCTGGAAGCAATGGCTGCGCCATGCATATGAAAGCGAAATACCGGCTCTGATCCAGTTTGCCAAACGGCTAAAGGGTTATTGGCGGGGCATCGTCAGTCGGGTTCGCTGGCCGATGCACACCGGTCAGTTGGAAGGAATAAACAATCGAATAAAGGTCATCAAACGGATGGCGTACGGTTACCGGGATAGCGAATTCTTCTTCATGAAGATCAAGAGCGTCTTTCCCGGTAATCCGTGATGAACCAAAAAAAAGCCAGCACAGGGCTGGCTTCGGCTTTCAGTGGCGGATCAATTGGCTTCTGCGGCCGCCTCTACGTCGTGCGCGATAAGCGAGACGAGGGCATTTTGCTGGCGGTGGGAGAGCTGACGAAAACGCTGCAGCAGTTCGCGCTCGTGCAGCGACAGCTCGGGGCTGTCCAGGCGCATGCTCAGTTCGTCACCCAGCGCACCTTCCTGAATAAGGCTCTGCTCCAGGCGCGCGATGATTTCGGAGTTCATGCTGCGGTGATGATTGCGAGCCACCTCGGCAATGCGTTCCCGCATTCCGTCTGGCAGACGTACGACGAACTTGTCAGCCGTACGGCTGGAATAAATTGCCTGTTTCAATGGGCGCATATATTTAACCGGTTAGTTCAGGGGAGCGGTTATTGGAATTGGCCGCAAGATGAGTGTTAAGACAAGACTCACGACCAAAGTTCAACCCGAATTGCAAAGAGGCCGCATCATGCCTCAGATTTGCCAGTTCCTTGGCGTCAATTCTGTGACAAATATTGAACTGCCTAGAGGCTTTATGCCAGCACTCATTTGCATTTTTGCGGACTGGTTGGAAAACTTTTCCATGAGTGATTCCACGAGGGAACTTCCCGTAAGTCCAGGCCACCACAGGGTTTGAGGTCGCACATCCTATAGCAAAGTGGCCTTTTGCCCTTAGTTTTAAGACTAGTGGCAATTTGCCAATTTACTAGGACGAGGCGACATAAGGTAGGGGGAGGGCAGTGCAGAGAAGGGAGGGGTCAGCGTAAAACCGGGTCAAATTTGATTCGGCGACCCACGACGAGCGTCAACAGAAGCAGGCCTGCGAAAACGCCGGCGGCGACGAATGCGCTGGTTTGCCCATTCTGGGAGCTTGCACTCAGGCCCATAAGGCCAGTGGCGATGGTCAGGCTCAGGAACAGCCAGGCAAATTTGCTCATGATCAGCGTCCTTAAAAAACCCAGTGTTCAGATGCCGGCGCGGCCTGGGTGCCTTGAGTCAGGCGTACTGGCGCTTGTGCATTCGGTGTCATCACGGCCAGTTGCGGACGTTGTTGCAAGTGGTGGGGAACTGCCTGCTGGCTGATCTGGGCGGGGTCGTTGCTGCCAGTCGATTGAAAGTGGAACATCACCAGTGCAGCCAGGGCGACGGTGTTGAGAGCTAACAGAATGGCACTGTTCATGGTCATGTTCTCCGTTTAACGCACTGGCTGAATGGGGTTTGCAGGAGAACTGTTGCAGGTGTCGTGCCAATGTATTAATTCAATAAAATCAATGGCTTGAGTTTGATTTGGCGGGCTGAAGGATTGCAATTTGCAATGCTGGCATTTTGGGTGGTTGCATTTTGCACGATGAGGCCAGGTGCCCGTATTCGCGGGGCGAAACCGCAATTGCCCGGGCAAGGCTCGGCCTACACTTAAAAAGCCCACGGACGACATGACAAAACCCACCTCGGCCGTTAACATGCACGCCGTCCGTCGCAGTGCCCTTGGCCTGATGGCTGTCATTTGTCCCAGTAGCTCAATTGGATAGAGCATCCCCCTCCTAAGGGGAAGGTTGGCCGTTCGAACCGGCCCTGGGACACCAGATTCGTAGCCCATAGAGAAAGCCCCGTACAGAACCTCCTGGCGGGGCTTTTTTGTGCGTGCTCGATCTTTTTGCACGCAGGTCGAACCTTGCCGCCGATCAAGGTTCACAGCAGGTGCCGTGATGTATTTGTCGCAACCATGTACCTTGCGCGCCATCCGACAGCGTCTGAGCTGTTAAGCAAAATAATCCCCGGAAACAGCGCATGTTGCCTGTCCGGACCCGGTCACCCCGGACTATCATGCCGATAGCCCTGTCTCTCACCGCAAGGAGCCGCTCGGAACGCCGATGCGCCAGATCTGGAAATCTTTTCGAGCCCTTTATTTCGCCTCCTTGATGATGCTGATTGGCTCCGGCCTGCTCAGTACCTACCTGGCCTTGCGCCTGGCGGCCGACCATGTCGACAGCCTTTGGGTGGGTGCGCTGATGGCGGCCAACTACTTTGGCCTGGTACTGGGCGGCAAGATCGGGCATCGCCTGATTGCCCGGGTCGGGCATATCCGCGCCTATGCCACCTGTGCCGGGATTGTCGGTGCGGCGGTGCTGGGCCATGGCCTGGTCGATTGGCTGCCGGCCTGGATTGTGCTGCGGATAATCGTGGGCCTGGGGATGATGTGCCAGTACATGGTCATCGAGAGCTGGCTCAATGAGCAGGCAGATGCCAAGCAGCGTGGCGTAGTGTTCAGCGGTTATATGATCGCCTCCTACCTGGGTCTGGTATTGGGCCAGTTGATACTGGTGATGCATCCCCAGCTTGGCCTTGAGCTGCTGATGCTGGTGGCGCTGTGCTTCGCCCTGTGCCTGGTGCCGGTGGCCATGACCCGGCGCATTCACCCGGCGGCCTTGCATCCTGCGCCGATGGAGCCGCGCTTCTTTATCAAGCGCGTGCCGCAGTCGTTGAGTACGGTGTTGGGGGCGGGGTTGATCGTCGGGTCGTTCTACGGCCTGGCGCCGCTGTATGCCTCCCAGCAAGGGCTGAGCACCGAACAGGTGGGTCTGTTCATGGGTAGCTGCATTTTTGCCGGGTTGCTGGTGCAATGGCCCCTGGGCTGGTTGTCGGATCGTTATGATCGCGCGCTGCTGATCCGCTGCTTTGCCTTGTGCCTGGCGGTGGCGGCACTGCCGTTGGCAATCATGACCCAGGTGCCGCTGGAGGTGCTGTTCGTGGCGGGCTTCCTGTGTTCTCTCGTGCAGTTTTGCCTGTATCCCTTGGCGGTGGCGTTTTCCAACGACCATGTGGAAGGGGATCGCCGGGTATCGCTGACGGCCATGCTGCTGGTGACCTACGGTATCGGCGCCAGCGTCGGGCCGTTGCTGGCGGGTGTGGTGATGAAGCTGTTCGGCAGCCAGATGCTGTATGCGTTTTTCAGTCTGTGCGCGCTGATCCTGGTGTGGCGAATCCGGCCTAAGGCGGTGACCAATCTGCACCAGGTGGAAGATGCCCCCCTGCATCACGTGGCAATGCCCGACAGTATGTCGAGTTCACCGCTGGTGGCGGCGCTGGACCCGCGGGTCGACGAGCAGGTGGTGCAGGAGCAGATGCAGACTGTCCCTGATCCCGAGCCGCAGGTCGATCCGGAGCCGCCGGTGGATGAGCCCGTCTTCGAAGGGCCACCTGAGCCCCTGGGGCCGGACGAGCATCCTCACGAATTGAGCAGGGCGCGCCCCTGAAAATAAAAACGGGCAGATCCCAAAGGGTCTGCCCGTTTTTTTCTGCGATCGTTAAGGATCAAAAATCGTCGTCTTTGTCGAACCGTCGTGCTTCACGCTGCAGCTGGTACACAAAGCGCTCGACCTGGCGTTGCACCAAACCACTCATGTTGTGGAAGCGCACGCCGGCAAAGGTCGTGTTGATTCTTTCTTCGAAGTGCAGGTATCGCAGTTCGACGGCGGTGGTCATGCTGCCAAACGGCAGGGCTGCGATAAAACGGTCGTAGACCTGGCCCAGTTGCAGGCGCTCGGAAATATCCCCTTCAAAACGCAATTTGCAGCCGGTGGCGGAAATATCCAGCAGTTTGCCGTTGACCGGCAGCTGAAGTTTCTCGCCGCCCAGCTCGATATTCACCAGTTGCGCCAGCTTCAACGCGGCGCGGAAGGCATTGCGGCGCTGATGGTAGACCACCTCGTCCGGCAGGCTGCCGGTGTAGATACGGTGGCCGCCTTTTTCGCTGATGGTCAGGGTGCCTTTGCTTTCCCAGGCGACGCGTACGCCATCATGGAAACCTTCGATGCGAAAGGGTTCGCCGTTTTCGAGGTGGCGCTCGCCGTCGCGGGGGATCATTTCGTCCAGCGCCAGCATGTTGCTGTCGCGGTTGACGTCCACCAGGTAGCTCTGGAAGCGCTGGCTGCGTTCGTGGAAAGTGATGATCAGCGGATCATGGCTGTCTTGCAGCATCCGCAAGGTGCCGGCGATTTCCAGAGGCGTGGTGAGGACCTTGGGTGGCTGCGGGGCATCTTCCGCATTAAGGGCGTTGAACACGGTTCTTCCATCTCCAGACAAAATACGACTACACGCAAGAACCGGCATTTTGCCAGCATGTGGCGCGCCTTGGATAGGGCGCGCTGTAAACCGGTGTCAGGCTTGGCTGCGGGTGCTTGGCTTGACCAGGCGCGAGGTGGAGCCCTGGGCGTTATAGAGTGCCGGAGGCTCTCCGCCGTGGAGTATACGCAACTGGTTGGCGGTCGTGGCTTGCTGAAGCTGGATCGACTGACCGTTAAGCAGGTTGGCTTCCTGGCACTGGGCGAGCAATTGGTTGAGTTCTTTGCTCTGGGCCAGCAGTTGATCGCCGACCGAGGAGTGGCTGGCCAACTGCGCCAGGCCGTCGTGGTCTGCCGGCAGGCCGAGGCTGATGAGGATCTGGCTGCGTTTTTTGCCGTGCTGTTCCAGCAGGACGATCAACGACTGCTTGCGTGCCAGAATTTCTTCCAGCAGCGGCATGTCCCGGCCATAGAGGGCCAGTGATTCTTCTTTGAGCAGCTCGAGCAATTGTTGCGTCGGCGCTAGATCATCAATGATCAGTTGAAGCAAATGTTCGTCGTGATGCATGGCTGGCCTTGGGTTTTAAGCGTCCAAAAGCCCTGCGCAGGCCTTTGCCTAGCGCTCGGCTTCGAAGTTAAGCAGCTTGCTGGCTACACGGTTGCTGTCGACTTTATAGCTGCCATCGGCGATCGCCTGTTTCAATTCGGCCACGCGGGCTTTATTGACGACCGGTTGATCGCGCAGCGAGTCAGTGACCTTCTGCAACTGTTGAGCCTCATTGCTCAGGTGTACGGATTCCCCGCTCTGGCTGGCACTGGCCTGTTCTGCCTTGGCGGGCAGCGCCGGGGCCTTGGCTTCTACGTTGTCCTTGGGACTGGTGGTGCGCGTAGTGCCTGACGTCGTCGGGGTGTTATTCAAACGGCTGAAATCGATGACCATGATAAAAAAACCTCTGGGTATTTGGACGCTTGCCATGTTTTCGGCCATACCCGGACAAACTTTAGGCGCGAATGACAATAAATCTCCGCACGGGGCCTCTCGTGCACAGTGTAGGAAAACCCAGCGTCCTGTACCAGTAATCTATAAAGCGACCTCGACTTGCCCTGGGGCTGTCACCCGCGCCTTGATCACGCGGTTGGAGTTGAGGTTCTTGACGCGAATCTGTTCGCTCATGCCGCCGTTGGACAGTGCTTCGCCCGGCATTTTCACATTCAAGCCGCCGCTGCTCGCGGAAATCACCACCTGATCGCCCTTGCGGATGACCTCGGCCTGTTCCAGGTGCACCAGCGTAATCACCTGATCGGTGACCACTGGTCGGGTCAATTTCTGCCCGATGGCCTGGTCCAGGGATGTCAGGTAGCCCTGGCTGATCTGGCTGATGTCGCGCTCACGCAGTACGACGTCCTCGAAATCGATGATGCCCGTGCGCTTCAGCGGGCGGGCAACCACCACCACATCACGGAACAATTTGACCTGGGCCGGTACGAACACGGTCCAGGGCGAGGCGCCTTCGCAGCGTACCTTTACCGTTACGCGCCCGATGGGTTGGGCGGGACTTTCCAGGGTCGCTGTCAATTCCTTGTCGCACATCGGCATACGCAGACGCGGGTCCAACTGGTTGACCTGGATTTCATAACGCCCCGGCGTCTGTGTGGTTGCCAGATAATCTTCTACAGTGAACTCAAGAAAGCCTTGAGTGACGCCGATAAGTAGATCAGGCAAGGTGACGTTCTCTGCACGGGCCGTGGTGCCCAGGCTGAAGGCAAGCAGCGCCAGCGGTACGCAGAGCAATCTGCAAAACCGTGTCAGGTGAAGGCGTCGGGAAACTGTCGTTTTAATGTCCATAATTCAACAAATAGCAAAGCTCGTGCCGTTTTAGTGTTGGGGGCGCGCCGCCCTTGTAGGTATAGCCAAAGGTTTTAGCGTAGGAGTCATGGCATGGCAGGAGTAATGGATTCAGTAAACCAGCGCACACAGCTGGTAGGGCAGAATCGCCTGGAGTTGCTGCTGTTTCGCCTGGATGGCAAGCAGCTGTATGGCATCAACGTATTCAAGGTGCGGGAAGTGCTGCAATGTCCCAAGCTGACGATCATGCCCAAGTCCAGTCCGGTGGTGTGCGGTGTGGCGAATATTCGTGGTGCGACTATCCCGATTCTTGACCTGGCCCTGGCCACCGGTTCGGCTGGCCTGCAGGATCGCGAGAACCCGTTCGTGATCATTACCGAGTACAACACCAAGACCCAGGGTTTCCTGGTGCGCTCGGTGGAACGCATCGTCAACATGAACTGGGAAGAGATCCATCCGCCGCCCAAGGGCACTGGTCGCGATCACTACCTCACGGCGGTGACGCGGGTCGATAACCAGTTGGTGGAGATCATCGACGTGGAGAAGATCCTCGCCGAAGTGGCGCCCACCTCGGAGTCGATTTCCGTGGGTGTGGTCGACGCCGAAACGGCCCACAAGGCGGTCTCGCTGCGTGTGCTGACGGTGGATGACTCCTCGGTGGCGCGCAAACAGGTGACTCGCTGCCTGCAAACCGTCGGCGTGGACGTTGTCGCCCTCAATGACGGGCGCCAGGCGTTGGATTACCTGCGTAAGCTGGTGGATGAAGGCAAGAAGCCGGAAGAAGAATTCTTGATGATGATCTCTGACATCGAGATGCCGGAAATGGACGGCTATACCCTCACTGCTGAGATACGCAGCGATCCACGCATGCAAAAACTGCATATCATCCTGCATACTTCGTTGTCGGGCGTATTCAATCAGGCGATGGTCAAGAAAGTCGGTGCCGATGACTTCCTGGCCAAATTCCGCCCTGATGACCTGGCATCCCGGGTAGTCGACCGGATCAAGGCAGCAGATCACGGCTAGGGTTTTCCCCTGGCGGTCATACGATTTTAGAGGCGGTATCAGTGTCTACGGGTAATTTGGATTTTGAACAGTTCCGGGTCTTCCTGGAAAAAGCCTGTGGCATATTGCTCGGTGAAAACAAGCAATACCTGGTATCCAGCCGTCTTAACAAACTGATGGAGCAGCAGGGCATCAAGTCCCTGGGCGAGTTGGTTCAACGGATCCAGGGCCAGCCGCGCAGTGGCCTCAAAGAGATGGTGGTCGATGCCATGACCACCAACGAAACCCTATGGTTTCGCGATACCTACCCCTTTGAAGTGCTCAAGAGCAAAGTGCTGCCGGAGGCCATCAAGGCCAGCCCGGGCCAGCGCCTGCGTATCTGGTCGGCCGCCTGCTCTTCGGGTCAGGAACCGTACTCGATTTCGATGTCCATCGATGAGTTCGAGCGGACCAACATGGGCCAGCTTAAAGCCGGGGCGCAGATCGTCGCCACCGACCTGTCCGGCACCATGCTCACCAATTGCAAGACCGGCGAGTACGACAGTCTGGCCCTGGGCCGTGGCTTGTCCCAGGAACGCCTGCAACGTTACTTCGACCCGAAAGGGGCAGGGCGTTGGGCGGTCAAGACGCCGATCAAGAACCGTGTTGAGTTTCGCTCGTTCAACCTGCTCGACAGCTACGCCAGCCTGGGCAAGTTCGACATGGTGTTCTGCCGCAACGTGCTGATCTACTTCTCGGCCGAGGTGAAGAAAGACATCCTGTTGCGCATCCACGGCACCCTCAAGCGTGGCGGCTACCTGTTTCTCGGTGCATCCGAGGCGCTCAATGGTTTGCCGGATCACTTCCAGATGGTGCAATGCAGCCCTGGGATCATCTACCAGGCTAAATAATCAGGCCACATAATAATATGGGAGGGGGCTTGCCCCCTCCCATATTTGTTTCTGCGGCAAAGTTAAAGAAAGCGGCAACTCCCCATTGCCGCTTTACTGGCGCCACGCGGAAACCCGTTGCCGCTTTTCTGGCATTGCCGCCGGCAAGCTCCTCGCAACCCCTTGATTTACGGGGGTATCAGATATTGGCATGCGCCTTGCTATAACCCTGTTAACAGCAGGTCAGCCTAAAGGTTTCCGCCATGAGCATCAGCTTCGATAAAGCGCTCGGTATCCACGAACAAGCCCTGGGCTTCCGCGCCCAGCGTGCCGAAGTCCTGGCCAACAACATTGCCAACGCCGACACCCCGAACTACAAGGCTCGGGACCTGGATTTTTCCGCCGTGCTCGCCGCACAGCAGGACAAGACCAAGAACGGCACCTTCGCCTTGAACATGACCAACAGCCGTCATATCGAAGCGCAAGGCCTGAGCAGTGGTGACGAGTCGCTGCTGTATCGCACGCCGATGCAGCCGTCGATCGACCAGAACACCGTCGACGCCCAGCTGGAGCAATCGGCCTATGCCGAGAACTCGGTGAACTTTCAGGCCAGCTTTACCCTGCTCAACAGTAAATTCAAAGGGCTGATGTCAGCCCTGCGTGGAGAGTAAGCCATGTCCCTGTCCAGTGTTTTCAATATTGCCGGCAGTGGCATGAGCGCGCAGACCACGCGCTTGAACACCGTCGCCAGTAACATCGCCAACGCCGAGACCGTGTCTTCGAGCATCGACCAGACCTACCGCGCCCGTCACCCGGTGTTCGCCACCATGTTCCAGGGCGGCCAGAGCGGTGGCAGCGATTCGCTGTTCCAGAACCAGGACGCCGCCGGCCAGGGCGTGCAGGTCCTCGGTGTGGTCGAAGACCAGAGCAACCTCGAGGCCCGTTACGAGCCGAACCATCCTGCCGCGAACGAAAAGGGTTATGTCTATTACCCCAACGTCAACGTGGTCGAGGAAATGGCAGACATGATCTCCGCCAGCCGCTCGTTCCAGACCAACGCGGAAATGATGAACACCGCCAAAACCATGATGCAGAAGGTCCTGACCTTGGGTCAGTGATAAGGGGCGCCAAATAATGGCCATCGTTGATACCACGACCAACACGGCAGTCCAGGACCTTTTCAACTCCAAGGTCAAGACCGCCACCGACAACACCACCGTCGCCGACGCTACCAAGACGGCGACGGGCAGCCAGTCCCTGGGCAAGGATGCGTTCCTGCAACTGCTGGTGACCCAACTGAAAAACCAGAACCCGCTGTCGCCTCAGGACAACGGTGCGTTCGTGGCCCAGCTGGCGCAATTCAGCAGCCTGGAAGGCATCAACACCCTGAACGACTCGGTCAATGCGATCTCCAGTAACTTCAGCTCGTCGCAGGCGCTGCAGGCTTCGTCGCTGGTGGGGCGCTCGATCATTACCCAGACCAACAAGGCCTTGGTGGACACGAGCAAGAGCATGACCGGTTCGGTGGCGGTGACTGCGGCGACGGGCAACGTTTCGATCAAGATCTCCGATAAAGACGGCAACGTGGTGCGCACTATCGATATGGGTGCCCAAAGCGCGGGTTCGTCAGACTTTATCTGGGATGGCAAGAACGAGAACGGTGAGGTCGCCCCGGCCGGCACCTACACCTTCGCGGCGACGACCAAGAACGACAAGGGTGAGTCGGTGGCCATGGCGACTTCGTTGCCGGCAACGGTGACCAGCGTGACGTTGAGCAAGACCGGCGGCGAAATGCTGCTGAACCTTGCAGGTGGCATGGGCAGCGTCAAGCTGTCGCAAATTCAGACTATCGGTACATAGAGCCGGCTAAATACGGCAGAGGGAGAGAAACATGTCTTTTAATATCGGCCTTAGCGGCCTCTATGCGGCCAACAAACAACTGGACGTAACCGGCAACAACATTGCCAACGTTGCGACCACTGGCTTCAAGTCGTCCCGTGCGGAATTCGCGGATATCTACGCCGCGTCCAAACTGGGCACCGGCCAGAACAGCATCGGCAACGGTGTGAACCTGGCAGCGGTGTCCCAACAGTTCACCCAGGGTGACGTCAACAACAGCGGCGGCGTGCTGGACATGGCGATCCAGGGCGGTGGCTTCTTCGTGCAGAAGGGCAGCGATGGCTCGCTGGAATACACCCGTAGCGGTGCCTTCCGTGCCGACAAAGACGGCTATATCACCAACAACACCGGTACCTCGCGCCTGCAGGGCTACGCGGCAGATGACGACGGCAAGATCATCAAAGGCGGCTTGACCGACCTGCAATTGAACCTGTCGTACCTGCCACCGAAGGCGTCCACCAAAGTGGACTCCACCAGCAACCTGAACTCGTCGGAGCCGGTGATCAACCAGACCACCAAGCCGTTCGACCCGACCGACACCACCACTTTCACCACCCAGTACAGCACCACCCTCTATGACTCCCAGGGCAACTCCCACGAGATGGTGCAGTACATGGTGAAAACCGACGCCAACCAGTGGAGTTCCTACACGCTGATTGACGGTCGTAACCTGGATGGCTCCAAGCCTACCACCACCGGTACTACTGCTCCCGTGCCGTCGATATTGAGCTTTGACGGTGCAGGTAAACTGACGGGTATCAGCACCGGTGGTGTGGCGGGCACGACCCTGACGCTCACCGGTTGGATCCCGGGCTCGGTGACCAACGGCGTATGGACGGCTAACAAGGCTACAGCGCCAAACATTGCCGTCAACATGGCCAATATCACCCAGTACAACTCCGCCAGTTACCGCAACCCGCCGACCACCGATGGTTACGCCACTGGCCAGATCACCGGCCTGAAAATCGACGGCAATGGCGTAATGTTCGCCACGTTCAGCAACCAGCAGAGCAAGGCCATCGGCCAGATCTCCCTGGCCAGCTTCAACAACGAGCAAGGCCTGCAACCATCGGGCGGCACCACCTGGAGAGAGACCTTCGCCTCGGGCCAGCCGGGTTACGATGCCCCGCAATCCGGTACCCTGGGTTCGATCGTGGCCAACTCCCTGGAGAACTCCAACGTCAACCTGACCAACGAGCTGGTGGACCTGATCAAGGCCCAGAGCAACTACCAGGCGAACGCCAAGACCATCTCCACCCAGAGCACCATCATGCAGACCATCATTCAGATGACCTGATGCCATGGCGTAATGCGCTTGTTTAAAAACCCCTCGATCGAGGGGTTTTTTTTTGACAAGAATCGAATGGAACATTCTGTGCCTGTCGCGTCACCCATCATCCGAAAGCCATTGAGCTATCTGACATCGGGAGAGGGGGCATGGGGAGCTTATTATCGGAGGTTGGCCATCACAGCAGCAATTCGCATTTTCATACTGTAGGACCGGGGTGGTATCCGGCTTGGGGGGGTGGGCCGACTGCGCATAAGGACAGCGTCGGAAACCTGCTCAGGGCACTTGAGGATGCGAAAATTACTGGCAAGAGCCAACTTGTCAGAGAGCTGCGCGACAAACTTTATGAAAAACGCGAGGAGCTCGGCGATGCAAGGTTCAAGGGCATCCTTAATGAGTTGATCGGGGCGGATGAAACATCTAATGCGCCTCGTGCGTCCCATGGGTTTCTCAGGGAGCAGTTAAGGGAATGGTTCTCTGAGTCAGGTGTGGCGCCGGGAGGCGGCGGTAGTCACGGCCGCAGTGGTGGGGTGAGTGGCGGTTACGGGAATAACAGTAGTGTTTTCGGTGGTGGGCCACGTGATTCTGGTGGTGGGCCACGTAATTCTGGCGGTCCGCTTTTCAGTGGGGCAGACCTCGGTGATTATCGGCCCGATTTGTCTCTTGATAACCCCGGTAAAAAACCCAAGGACGTCTTTACCGGATTTAGTCAGGGGGCCGAGGGTAACTGTGGAACCGTCTCTGCGATCAAAGCGTCAATGATGCATTTTGGTCAGAAGGCTACTGATGTTTTTAAGGAGGTGAAAGAGGCTGGGGATGGCTACGACGTAACCATGCGGGACGGCTATAAGCTTCATCTCACTAAGGATGAATTGAGGCAGGCTGCCATCGCAGCGAACTTCAAGGGTGATGATAAGGAGCTGATGAAGGAAGCTATTTTTATGTTTGCCGTAAGTGCCAAGCGCGCCCAAGAAGAAGGCAACGATGGTAAGGGGGGAATGACTTACGCGCAGGCGCTTGCTTCGTTAAATGATGGGGAGTGGAGTAAGGAAGCCTTTGATCGTCTGGGCTTGAAGAACCACGTCAGGCAAGTGAGCCTGGACGATTTGGCCAAAGGGGTCGTCGGTACTGCCGACACGTCTTTGCATTCGGTGGCAGTGGTTCACGGCAGAAAGGAGCTGTGGGGGAAGGTTGGAGGGCGTCCAACGGAAGGCATAGCCTTTGGTTTCATATGACTTGTGCCGCGGATGCCGGCGCCAAATAAAGCCGTTGCGGTGTTTGTTGCAAACCCCCCCGATAAACCCTACTGCATCCAGGTCTATCGGGGGGGAGCAAGCCCTGGGCATTCAGCCCCGGGATCGGCTCAGCTTATTGACAAGCTTCGCAATCCGGCTCGTCGATCGCGCAGGCCTTTGGCACTGGCGCCGGGCCGGCAGGCGCGGCGAGCACCGAATCATCACCGTGGTTACCGCTGGACACAGCGTTCAGCTTGCCGGTGTTGATGGTCGACTTCTCGGTGCTGGTCGCGGCCAGGGCACGGAGGTAGTAAGTGGTTTTCAGGCCACGGTACCAGGCCATGCGGTAGGTCACGTCGAGCTTCTTGCCCGATGCGCCGGCGATGTACAGGTTCAGGGACTGAGCCTGGTCGATCCACTTCTGGCGACGGCTGGCGGCATCGACGATCCACTTGGTGTCCACTTCGAAGGCGGTCGCGTAGAGCTCTTTGAGTTCCTGCGGGATGCGTTCGATCTGCTGCACGGAACCGTCGTAGTACTTCAGGTCGTTGATCATGACCGAGTCCCACAGGCCGCGGGCTTTCAGGTCGCGGACCAGGTACGGGTTGATCACGGTGAATTCGCCCGACAGGTTCGATTTCACATACAGGTTCTGGTAGGTCGGTTCGATCGACTGCGATACGCCCGTGATGTTGGCGATGGTCGCGGTCGGTGCGATGGCCATGATGTTGGAGTTACGGATGCCTTTCTGCACACGGGCACGTACCGGTGCCCAGTCCAGGGATTCGTTCAGGTCAACGTCGATGTACTTCTGGCCACGCTGTTCGATCAGGATCTGTTGCGAATCCAGCGGCAGGATGCCCTTGGACCACAGCGAACCCTGGAACGTCTCGTAGGCGCCGCGCTCGTCGGCCAGGTCGCAGGAAGCCTGGATCGCGTAGTAGCTGACCGCTTCCATGGACTTGTCGGCGAACTCGACCGCAGCGTCCGAACCGTAGGGAATGTGCTGCAGGTACAGTGCGTCCTGGAAGCCCATGATGCCGAGGCCGACCGGACGGTGCTTGAAGTTGGAGTTCTGCGCCTGTGGCACCGAGTAGTAGTTGATGTCGATCACGTTATCGAGCATGCGTACGGCGGTGTTGACGGTGCGTTCCAGTTTGGCGGTGTCCAGCTTGCCGTTGACGATGTGGTTCGGCAGGTTGATCGAGCCCAGGTTGCAAACGGCGATCTCGTCCTTGTTGGTGTTCAAGGTGATCTCGGTGCACAGGTTCGAGCTGTGGACCACGCCCACGTGCTGCTGCGGGCTGCGCAGGTTGCAAGGGTCCTTGAAGGTCAGCCATGGGTGGCCGGTTTCGAACAGCATGGACAGCATCTTGCGCCACAGGTCCTTGGCCTGGATGGTCTTGAACAGCTTGACCTTGCCTGGGTATTCGGTGAGGGCTTCGTAGTACTCGTAGCGCTCTTCGAAGGCCTTGCCGGTCAGGTCGTGCAGGTCCGGCACTTCGGATGGCGAGAACAGGGTCCACTTGCCGTCATCGAAGACGCGCTTCATGAACAGGTCAGGGATCCAGTTGGCGGTGTTCATGTCGTGGGTACGACGACGGTCATCACCGGTGTTCTTGCGCAGCTCGATGAACTCTTCAATGTCCATGTGCCAGGTTTCCAGGTAGGCACACACGGCGCCTTTGCGTTTGCCGCCCTGGTTGACCGCTACGGCGGTGTCGTTCACGACTTTCAGGAACGGTACGACGCCCTGGGACTTGCCGTTGGTGCCCTTGATGTACGAACCCAGTGCGCGCACTGGTGTCCAGTCGTTGCCCAGGCCACCGGCGAATTTGGACAACATGGCGTTGTCGTGGATCGCGTGGTAGATGCCCGACAGGTCATCCGGCACGGTGGTCAGGTAGCAGCTCGACAGCTGTGGACGCAGGGTACCGGCGTTGAACAGGGTCGGAGTGGACGACATGTAGTCGAAGGACGACAGCAGGTTGTAGAACTCGATCGCACGGTCTTCCTTGTGCTTCTCTTCGATCGCCAGGCCCATGGCCACGCGCATGAAGAACACTTGCGGCAGTTCGAAGCGGATCCCGTCCTTGTGGATGAAGTAACGGTCGTACAAAGTTTGCAGGCCCAGGTAGGTGAACTGCTGGTCGCGCTCGTGATTGATCGCCTTGCCGAGTTTTTCCAGGTCGAAGGTGGCCAGGATCGGGTTCAGCAATTCGAATTCGATACCTTTGGCGATATAGGCAGGCAGCGCCTTGGCGTACAGGTCGGCCATCTCGTGGTGGGTGGCGCTGTCGGCCACGCCCAGGAAGCCCAGGCCTTCGGCACGCAGGGTGTCCATCAGCAGGCGCGCGGTCACGAACGAGTAGTTCGGCTCGCGTTCAACCAGGGTACGGGCGGTCATCACCAAGGCGGTGTTGACGTCGGTCAGGGCCACGCCGTCGTACAGGTTCTTCAGGGTTTCGCGCTGGATCAGGTCACCGTCGACTTCTTCCAGGCCTTCGCAGGCCTCGGTGATGATGGTGTTCAGGCGGCCCAGGTCCAGCGGGGCGAAGCTGCCGTCGGCCAGGGTGATGCGGATCGACGGGTGCGCTTGCACGGCGGCTTCTTCGGCCGGGGTGCGGACGGCACGTTCCTTGGCGCGCGAATCGCGGTAGATCACGTAGTCGCGGGCCACTTTCTGCTCGCCGGCACGCATCAGGGCCAGTTCGACCTGGTCCTGGATTTCTTCGATGTGGATGGTGCCGCCCGACGGCATGCGACGCTTGAAGGTCGCGGTGACCTGTTCGGTCAGGCGGGCAACGGTGTCGTGGATGCGCGACGAGGCAGCAGCGGTGCCGCCTTCAACTGCAAGAAACGCTTTGGTGATGGCGACGGTGATTTTGTCATCGGTGTAAGGAACGACAGTCCCGTTACGCTTGATCACGCGCAATTGGCCAGGTGCAGTGGCGGACAGATCCATATTCGAATCAGCGGCCTGCGGCACGGAGCCTTGCGGGTTCTCGCGAGTTGTGTCGGTTTGCATGGGGGGTTGTCTCCACATTTCTATATTTATTTGGGCACCATCACGGTGCCCACCGTTCCGTCCTGAAGCACTTACAGCAGGCCTGGGCCTGGCATAACAACTTCGGGACAGGAGGAAGGGAGCTGATCGCGCCGCTTCCATGCCGAAGTCTTCGGTTCGGGGCTCAAACGCCCTTGGCCGTATTCCTGGTGGGTGACAGTTGCCAGGTTCAAGCACTGCAACACCCGTACCGTTTTCCGCTGTTGGAGCTGGAAAACGGCTGCCATCCGCTTGAGCGGTTTGGGCTTTCAAAAAATGCTTGGATTAGACCCAACAGGAGCAAGAAAGGGCTTGAGTTTCTTGTCTGATTTGTGTTGGGTCTTTTCGCTGAAAACCCTACATGTAGGGTTTTTTTAGCGCCGAGCTACAAGATAATGCGTTTTGGGGGGCTTAGCAACGTACTGCCTGTGGATAACGTTGTGGGTAAAATGTGTATGAAACGTGGAACACCCGTGTAGGCCGCAGCACTGCTGGATTCGGCCGTTTGTCACTGAATATTCCAAGTTGAAAACAGCCGGTTGGATTTTTGAGGGCGCGAACCCTATCACAGAAAAGCGCGATCACCGAATGGATTTCCCGGCTTGTGCGAGAGGGCTTGGGCATGACTACAATCGGCCTCTGTTATGCCCTCAAAACATTACAAATAAGGTGTGGCCTCCTCGGCCAACGCATCCCTTTATAACAACGAGGATCACCCGTGGAGCAAGAAGCCTGGCACATCCTGATCGTCGAGGACGACGAGCGACTCGCCGAGTTGACCCGCGATTACCTGGAAAGCAACGGCCTGCGGGTTTCCGTGGAAGGTGATGGCGCCCTGGCTGCGGCGCGGATCCTCGCCGAGCAACCGGACCTGGTGATTCTCGACCTGATGCTGCCCGGCGAAGACGGCCTGAGCATTTGCCGCAAAGTGCGCGAACGCTACGACGGCGTGATCCTGATGCTCACCGCCCGCACCGACGACATGGACCAGGTGCTCGGCCTGGACATGGGCGCCGACGACTACGTGTGCAAACCCGTGCGCCCGCGCCTGTTGCTCGCGCGTATCCAGGCCCTGTTGCGCCGCAGTGAGCCGGCCGAACCCGCCAGCGTGGAAAGCCAGCGCCGCCTGCAATTCGGCCCGCTGCTGGTGGACAACGCCCTGCGCGAAGCCTGGCTGCAGGGTGACGGTATCGAGTTGACCAGTGCCGAGTTCGACCTGCTGTGGCTGCTGGTGGCGAATGCCGGGCGCATCCTGTCCCGCGAAGAAATCTTTATCGCCCTGCGCGGCATAGGCTACGACGGCCAGGACCGCTCCATTGATGTGCGCATCTCACGGATTCGCCCGAAAATCGGCGATGACCCGATCCACCCACGGCTGATCAAGACCATCCGCAGCAAAGGCTATCTGTTCGTCCCTGAAGCCGCTGCCGATATGCCGTTGTGAACTCGATCTTCCTGCGTATCTATGGCGGCATGTGCGCGGCGCTGATTCTGGTGGCGCTGCTCGGCGTGCTGGCCCTGCACCTGCTCAACGAGGTGCGCAGCGGCCAATACCGCGAGCGCCTGGCCCACGGCACCTTTGCCTTGATGGGCGATAACCTGCAGCCCATGAGCCCCATCGAACGCCAGCGCGCCCTGGCCGTGTGGGAGCGCTTGCTCGGCATCCCCCTGGAATTGCGCGGCCTCACCGATGCCCAACTGGACCTCAGCCAGCGCACCCGCCTGCAACGCGGCCAGGTGCTGGTGGAGCAGACCGGCCCCCATGCCGCCCGGGTGCTGCGCCTGGTCAGCGATAAGGAACAGTGGGTGCTGACGGGGGAGGTGCAGCAGATCAGCGAGCAACTGGCCCGCGCGACCATTTACTTGCTGGCCGATGAACTGGTGCGCTTCCCCGTGGCCGAGCAGCCGCAACGGCTGGCGGATATAAAGGAAGCCAAGGGCTTTGGTTTCGAAATGCACCTGATGACCCTGGATCAGGCCGATATGGACGACGACCAACGCCGCCGTGTATCGGAGGGCGATACGGTCATGGCCCTGGGCAAGGGCGGCGATTCGATCCGCGTGTTTGCCGGCATGGTCGGCACGCCCTGGGTGCTGGAGCTCGGCCCGCTGTACCAGATGAGCCCGTACCCGGCGCAATGGCTGGTCCTGATCGCCTTGATCGGCCTGACCCTGATCGGCCTGATTGTCTATCTATTGGTGCGTCAGCTTGAGCGCCGGCTCCGAGGCCTGGAAGCCGCCGCCACGCGCATCGCCAAAGGCAACCTCGAGGTGCGTGTGCCGGCCCGGGGTGCCGACTCGGTGGGGCGCCTGGCGGCGGCCTTTAATGGCATGGCCGAGCACCTGCAGCAACTGCTGGCAATCCAGCGCGAACTGGTGCGCGCGGTGTCCCATGAACTGCGAACACCGGTGGCACGCCTGCGCTTCGGCCTGGAGATGATCGGCGACGCCGCCACGCCTGAAGCGCGGCGCAAGTACCTGGAAGGCATGGACAGTGATATCCAGGACCTAGACGGCCTGGTGGATGAAATGCTCACCTACGCAAGGCTTGAGCAGGGTGCGCCGGCGTTGATTTTCCAACGGGTCGATCTCGATGCGCTGCTTGATCAAGTGATCGGCGAATTATCGCCACTGCGCCCGCAAGTGACTGTGGCCAGGGGGATTTGCCTGTCGTCGGCACATTGGGATGACGCTTGGGTCGATGCCGAACCGCGCTACTTGCACCGCGCCCTGCAAAACCTGGTGAGCAACGCCATGCGCCACGCCCAGGGCCAGGTGTTGATCAGTTATCAGGTGGGCCAGGTGCGCTGTCGCATCGATGTGGAGGACGACGGGCCCGGTGTGCCGGAAAGTGCCTGGGAGCGTATCTTCACGCCGTTCCTGCGCCTGGATGACAGCCGCACCCGTGCCTCGGGCGGGCATGGCCTGGGGTTGTCGATTGTGCGGCGCATCATTTATTGGCACGGCGGGCGAGCGTTGATCAGCAAGAGCAACAACCTGGGCGGCGCCTGCTTCAGCCTGAGTTGGCCCAGAGATCAAGACAAACCCTGACGTCTTATCCCACGCCGAGCAAATCCGTAGCAGCTGCCGAGCGCAAGCGAGGCTGCGTCGGCCGCGCTACCGATCTAACGTCGAGTTGCGCGTGGCGCAGCCTCGCTAAGGCTCGACAGCTGCTACGGCTACCAGGCTCAACAGTTGGCCATCATTCACTGAGTATTGCGCCGATAGTTCCTTGCCGTGGCACCACTCGCTGGACAGGTCGGTGAGCAAGCGCAAGCGCACATGCCCGGCCTCTGACCACTCCACCACCTCGGCATGTTCAAAATAAAAGCGCTTCTGCACGATCGGGTAGAGCGCCTTGAACAAACTCTCCTTGACCGAAAACGTCAGCGTCACCAGCAAGGCGATCTGTTCTCGCGGCACATCAGCCATACGCTGCAGCTCTTGCACCGTCAGAATTTCCCCGGCCAGGCGCTCCGCCCGTTCCAGGCTCAGCAGGTTCTCCAGGTCCATCCCCAACCCACGCCATTGCGCCTTGTGCCCGACAATCGCGGCGGCATGCCCGGTGCTGTGGGTAATGGAACCGCTGATGTGGGCGGGCCACACCGGTGCGCGGTCTTCGCCGATCGCCGGGATGCAGTTGATCTGATCGAGCTGTTGCAGGGCCGCGCGCGCACACAGGCGGCCGGCGAGAAACTCGGCCTGACGCTTGGCCACCGAACGCTGGATACTCGCCGGTGGCGGCACGGCGCAATGCTGGAAGTCGCCAGGTGCCAGCAATGCAGGATCGAACCGGGTGCTGAGAAACACCGTGCCCGGCAAGGGGTCGGGCAGCGGCCAATGGGCGTCGAGTGGGGTGCAGCAAGCGGGTAGGGGCGTCATGGGCGGTATTTTGCCGAGTTGATGGGCAAGAGGATAGCCCGCCGTGATTCAGGCGAGGTTCAAAGCCTGTTCAGGGGGAGTTCAGGGGCGCTTGCGTAGTCTGGCCTCACAGCCAAACGCGTAATGAGGTAACACCATGACTGCGATCAAGAAGCTGATGTTGGCCTTAACCATGCTCAGTGCCACCGTCGGGGTTCAGGCCTCCGATGGTGCCTTTGCCGCATTCGGTCGTGAGAAAACCAAGAAGTCCAGCATCCTGATGCAGCGCGTCAGCATCGAAGATGCTGGCAGTCAGCCCACGCCCTGGGGGCAGTCCCTTGGCCAGGCCACCCCGCAGCCGAGCTATCGCGCCGGCTATGAACACCTGAGCGGCCGGTTCAACGGTATTAAACTGCGCCCGCAAGACCTGCAGGGCCGCTATGATATCCCTCTGTCGGACAGTTGATTTGCTTTGGAGAGCCTTATGAAATTGCTGGTGGTGGAAGATGAGGCGCTGTTGCGCCATCACCTGTTTACCCGCCTGACCGACAGCGGCCACGTGGTCGAGGCCGTGGCCAATGCCGAAGAGGCCCTGTACCAGACCGGTCAATTCAACCATGACCTGGCGATCATCGACCTGGGCCTGCCCGGCATGGGCGGCCTGGACCTGATCCGCCAACTGCGCAGCCAGGCCAAGACCTTTCCGATCCTGATCCTCACCGCGCGTGGCAACTGGCAGGACAAGGTCGAAGGCCTGGCCGCCGGGGCCGACGACTATGTGGTCAAGCCGTTCCAGTTCGAAGAGCTGGAGGCGCGGATGAACGCCTTGCTGCGCCGCTCCAGCGGGTTTACCCAGTCGACCATCGTCGCCGGGCCCTTGCTGCTGGACCTCAACCGCAAGCAGGCATCCCTCGATGAACAGCCCCTGGCATTGACCGCCTATGAATATCGCATCCTCGAATACCTGATGCGCCATCACCAGCAGGTCGTCGCCAAGGACCGCCTGATGGAGCAGCTCTACCCCGACGACGATGAGCGCGATCCGAATGTGATTGAAGTGCTGGTCGGCCGCCTGCGCCGCAAGCTGGAAGGCCCGGCGGGGTTCAAGCCGATCGACACCGTGCGTGGCCTGGGCTACCTGTTCAATGAGCGCTGCCGTTGATTCGCTCGCTACGTGTGCGCTTGATGCTGGCGGCCGCCACCCTGGCCGTGCTGTTTATGCTGGGCCTGTTGCCCGCCATGCAGGGCGCGTTCAGCCTGGCATTGCAGGATTCCATCGAGCAGCGCCTGGCGTCGGACGTCACCACCCTGATCTCCGCCGCGCGGGTGGAAAACAATCGCCTGCTGATGCCGGCGCAGTTGCCGGATGAACGCTTCAACCTCACCGATAGCCGGTTGCTCGGCTATATCTATGACCGCGAAGGCCACCTGGTGTGGCGTTCGCGGGCCACCCGGGACGAAAACATCAACTACAAGCCGCGCTATGACGGGCGCGGCAATGAGTTTGCGCGGATTCGCGAGGCCGACGGGCAGGAGTTCTTCGTCTATGACGTCGAGGTCAGGCTGCTCGGCGGCAAGAGTGCGGCGTTCAGTATCGTGGCCCTGCAACCGGTGCGCGAATACCAATTGACCCTCGAAGGCCTGCGCGAAAACCTCTACCTGGGCTTCGGCGCGGCACTGCTGGTGTTGCTGACCTTGCTGTGGCTCGGCCTGACCTGGGGCCTGCAGGCCCTGCGGCGATTGAGCCAGGAGCTTGACCAGATCGAAGGCGGTACCCGCGAAAGCCTCTCCGAGCAACACCCTCGCGAATTGCTGCGTCTCACCGGCTCCCTTAACCGCCTGCTGCACAGCGAGCGCGAACAACGGGCACGTTACCGCGACTCCCTCGATGACCTGGCCCACAGCCTGAAAACGCCACTCGCCGTGTTGCAAAGCGTGAGCGAAGACATGGCGCAACGTCCGGAAGATCGCGACCAGGCCTGGGTGCTGCAATCCCAGATCGAACGCATGAGCCAGCAGATCGGCTACCAGCTGCAGCGTGCCAGCCTGCGCAAAAGCGGCCTGGTGCGCCATCAGGTGCGCCTGGAACCGGTAGTGCAAAGCCTCTGCGATACCCTGGGCAAGGTCTACCGCGACAAGGGCGTCGCGGTGTCCTTTGAACTGCCGGACGAATGCGATGTACCGATCGAGAAGGGCGCCCTGCTTGAATTGCTCGGCAACCTGCTGGAAAACGCCTATCGGTTGTGCCTGAGTGAAGTGCGCGTCAGCCTGGTGGAAAATTCCGAAGGGCTCGAGTTGTGCATCGAGGACGACGGCCCCGGGGTGCCGCCGGACCAGCGTGCACGGATTCTGCAACGGGGCGAGCGCCTGGACCGTCAGCATCCGGGGCAGGGGATCGGGTTGGCGGTGGTCAAGGACATCATAGAAAGCTACGGCGCACGACTGACCCTGGGGGATTCGCCGCTGGGTGGGGCGGCGTTCAAGATTCACTTTCCGTCTGTGTGATCTTCAGTGGCTGGGCTGGCCCTGTCCGGGCATAAGTATCTACACATCTTGAGCCGAGCCCCCTGCTACGCGTTATCCTACTGAAGTTGTGTAGATACTTATGCCTATCGGGGGCTTGCACCCCGATGAGGCCCTCACAAACAACACCCCTCTAATTCTCCTGCGCCCGATAGGCCCCCGGTGTCAGTCCCGTCCACTTCTTGAACGCCCGATGAAACGCCGACGGTTCGGAGAACCCCAGCTGCTCGGCGATCGCCGGCAAGGACAAATCCGCCCGCCCCAGGTGGTAGATGGCGATGTCCCGCCGCAATTCATCCTTAAGCGCCTGAAAGCTGGTGCCTTCTTCGCGCAAATGTCGGCGCAGGGTTTGCGGGCTGACGTGCAAATGCTGGGCGACGGCCTCCAGGTCTGGCCAAGGCGTGCGGTCGCGGCTCAACAAGCGTCGCAGCTGGCTGCTCAAACTGTCGCCTTCATCCGGGCGTGACAGCAGGTCGGCGGGGGAACGCTCAAGGAAATGCTTTAGGGTACGTTCGTCCTGCAACAATGGCAGGCTCAGGTAGCGGGCGGGAAACACCAGGCTGCTGTGCGGGGCACCGAACACCTGGGCGCAGGGGAACAGCAGGTCATATTCAGCGGCGTGGGCCGGCATCGGGTAGCTGAACGTGGCCTGGTGCAAACGAATGCGCTGGCCGATCAGCCAACTGCCCAGGCGGTGCCAGATCACCAGCAGGCATTCGCTGAGGAAGTGATCCGGGTCCCACAGGTGAGAATCATCCAGGCTCAGGCGGGCCATTTCGCCTTCTCGTGTCAGCTGCCAGCGCGGGCCTTGTGGGAATAGGCTATAAAATAATAAGCCGCGTTCCAGAGCCTTCTCCAGGGTGCGGCAGTGGATCAGCGCATGGCACATCATGGCGAAGGTGCCGCGTTTGCTCGGGCCGTCGGCGAACCCCAGATACTCATCGTCCAGTGCCAGCCAGAGCATTTGCAGCAGCCGGGTGAATTGCTCGGGCGCAATGCGGGCGCGAGGTTCGGTCAACAGTTCCGGGGTGATGCCCAGCTGTTGCAACAGGCCCGAATAGTCGTAACCGGTTCGACGCGCACCGCCCAGGGCTGCCCGGGCGTAATGGCTGGCGATGGTACGTTCACGCATGCGGGGCCCTCGTCCATGGAAGGGCGGATGGTAGTCATCACCCGGCAGGGCAACAAGGCGGATATCCGCCAAATTGTAGGACGGGATTGGGCGGTGCGGCGGAAATCCGCCAGCCGATTCGGCTCTTCGGAGGGGGCTTTGAAATCCGCAGCCCTGATGTCTTAAGGCCCCCAGGGGTTTTCAGCAAAGTGGCACGGCGTTTGCGATAAGGATTACAGCGCAGGCCTGGTGCTACAGGCTTCGCAAACAACAAATCCCTCCAGTGCAGGAGGGTTCGCAATTCAAGTGTCGTGGGCAATGGCGGATATTTGCCACACGGGACGATTGAGGAACTCTGCAATGACGACTCGTCAGCCAATCTACAAATCCCTGTATTTCCAGGTGATCGTTGCAATCGTTATCGGTATTTTGCTCGGTCACTTCTACCCGCAGACCGGTGTGGCGCTCAAGCCACTGGGTGACGGCTTCATCAAGCTGATCAAAATGGTCATTGCCCCGATCATCTTCTGCACCGTTGTCAGCGGCATCGCCGGCATGCAAAGCATGAAATCGGTCGGCAAAACCGGTGGCTACGCGCTGCTGTACTTCGAAATCGTTTCCACCATCGCACTGCTGATCGGCCTGATCGTGGTGAACGTTGTGCAACCGGGCGCCGGCATGCACATTGATGTATCAACCCTGGAGCCTTCGAAACTTGCGGCAATCCAGGGCTTCGTCACTGCCGGTAAAGACCAGAGTATTGTCGCCTTTATCCTCAATGTGATCCCGAACACCATCGTCGGCGCCTTCGCCAACGGCGACATCCTGCAAGTGCTGATGTTCTCGGTGATCTTCGGTTTCGCCCTGCATCGCCTGGGTGCCTACGGCAAGCCGGTGCTGGACTTCATCGATCGCTTCGCCCACGTGATGTTCAACATCATCAACATGATCATGAAGCTCGCGCCAATCGGTGCCCTGGGCGCCATGGCGTTCACCATCGGTGCCTACGGTGTAGGTTCCCTGGTGCAGTTGGGCCAGTTGATGATCTGCTTCTACATCACTTGCCTGCTGTTCGTGCTGGTGGTGCTGGGCGGTATCTGCCGCGCCCACGGTTTCAGCGTGATCAAACTGATCCGCTACATCCGTGAAGAACTGTTGATCGTACTGGGTACTTCTTCCTCCGAGTCCGCACTGCCACGCATGCTGATCAAGATGGAGCGTCTGGGCGCGAAGAAATCCGTAGTCGGCCTGGTAATCCCGACCGGCTACTCGTTCAACCTCGACGGTACCTCGATCTACCTGACCATGGCGGCCGTGTTCATCGCCCAGGCGACTGACACCCACATGGACATCACCCACCAGATCACCCTGCTGCTGGTGCTGCTGCTGTCCTCCAAAGGTGCTGCTGGCGTGACCGGTAGCGGCTTTATCGTACTGGCAGCCACCCTGTCGGCTGTCGGCCACCTGCCGGTTGCCGGCCTGGCGCTGATCCTGGGTATCGACCGCTTCATGTCCGAAGCCCGTGCACTGACCAACCTGGTGGGTAACGCCGTTGCCACCCTCGTTGTGGCCAAGTGGGTCAAGGAACTGGACACCGACCAACTGCAAAGCGAGTTGGCTTCCGGTGGTCGCAGTATCTCCGACACCCGTGAAGAAGATGACCTGGGCGTGGCCGAAGGCCCTGCACCGGTGATCAAGTAAGCCGCTGATGGCGTGAACCCACGCTGACAGCTATCCGCAAACGCCCCGACTGGTTCGGGGCGTTTGCGTTTGTGGAGGATTACTTTTTTGGAATATTTTGACTTACAGTCAATGACTCGATGAAATTCGCGCCACACGGTACGTTCCAAACGCAGACTGGCAGGAGAAGTTATGGACAGTGTTGATTTAAATGTCCTGCGCAGCGTGCTCGAATGGCGCCGCGCCGGGCAGCAGGTGGTGTTGTATAGCGTTGTGCAGACGTGGGGCAGCGCGCCGCGTCCACCGGGCGCCATGTTGGCGTTGCGGGGGGATGGCGTGGTGATCGGCTCGGTGTCCGGCGGTTGCATCGAGGACGACTTGATCGCCCGCTTGCAGGATGGCCGTCTGACGCACGACGGGCCGCCGGTGCAGTTGGTGACCTACGGCGTGACGCGCGACGAGGCGGCGCGTTTCGGCCTGCCATGCGGCGGCACCCTGCGCTTGACCGAGGAGCGGGTGCAAGACTGGGCCTGGGTCGCGCAGTTGCTGGAGCGTTGCGAGGCGCATGAAATTGTCGCGCGGGAACTGGACCTGGTCTCCGGTGAAGTCACGTTGAGCAGTGCGAACAAGACCGATGTGGTCACCTTCGATGGCGAACGCCTGCGGGCTATCTACGGCCCGCGCTGGCGCCTGCTGTTGATCGGTGCCGGGCAACTGTCGCGCTACGTGGCGGAAATGGCGCGCCTGCTGGATTTCGAAGTACTGATATGCGATCCGCGTAGCGAGTTTGTCTACGGCTGGGAAGAGCAGCACGGCCGCTTCGTGCCGGGTATGCCTGATGAGGCGGTGCTGAATATCCAGACCGACGAGCGCACGGCCATTGTCTGCCTGACCCATGATCCGCGCCTTGATGATATGGCGTTGCTGACGGCGCTGAACTCCAGTGCCTTCTACATCGGTGCGCTGGGTTCGCGAATCAATAGCCAGACGCGTCGCGAGAATCTGGCGGCGCTGGGTTTGTCGACGGATGCGATTGCGCGTTTACATGGGCCGATTGGCCTGCATATCGGTAGCCATACGCCGGCGGAGATCGCCTTGTCGTTGATGGCGGAAATTGTCGCGATCAAGAACGGCGTGACGCCGATGCAGAAAAAGCCCCTGCCGGTGGTTGCTGAGTAATGGTGACGGCGATTGTCTTGGCGGCGGGGCAGGGCAGCCGGTTCCGAGCCGAAGCGGGGGCTGACCAGGATAAGTTGCTCGCCAATTGCGTGGGCCGTGATGGGGTGATGCGTCCGGTGATCGAGCAGGTATTGGTGAATTTGCCGGATCGCCTGGTGGCGCGCTGGCTGGTGACCACGCCGGATCGCACGGAGGTCATTCGGTTGGCCCAGGCGTATGGCTGCCAGGTCTTGCTGCTGCCGTCAGCCGGCATGGGCGAGAGCATCGCCGCAGCCGTCGCGGCCAGCGCCTCGGCGGATGGCTGGCTGGTGGTGTTGGGGGATATGCCGTTTATCCAATCATCGAGCATTGAACGGGTGATTGACGCGCTGGAGGAGGATGGCATCAGCGTGCCGGTGCAGGCGGGTGACTATGGGCATCCAGTGGCCTTTGGTCGCGCTTTTGGTCCGGACCTGATGGCGCTGACCGGGGATCGTGGAGGCAAGCCATTGTTCGCACGTGCCCGGGTGCGGGAAGTGCAGGTGGAAGATGCGGGTGTTCTGTGGGATGTGGATCTGCCGAAACGGTTAATTTTTAACCCAGACTAAATTTGATCTTCGTTGTTTTCGAGATCTATAAAAAAGCCCCGCCTGATCACTCAGGCGGGGCTTTTTAGTGGCGGATGGAATCAGGCGAGGGGTTTAGGCTCGTGTTCTTCTTCCTGGGCCTTGTGCTCTACCACTGCTTCAGCAGCAGTGTGCTCAACCACGGTTTCAGCAACCGGGGCTGGCGCCTCGACAGCTTCGACTACGGCTGGAGCGGCAGCAGCAGCGGCGGCAGCTGCCTCAGCTTCCTTGCGACGACGACGCACTTCACGTGGGTCGTTCGGCGCACGGCCGTTTTCGGTCAGGGCGCTGGCCGGTGCCGCTTCTACCACGGGTGCTTCGACTTCGGCTACCACCGGTGCTTCAACAACCACCGGTGCAGACTCGACGGCTGGCGCAGGCTCGGCAACCACTGCTTCGGCAACCGGCGCAGGCGCTTCTTCTACCACCGGTGCAGGCGCTGGTGCTTCAACCGGGGCGGCAGGTTCGGCAGTCCACTGGAAGGCGGTCTGTTCTTCGCGAACTTCACGCACTGCCGGGGCAGCTTCTTCGACAGCCGGGGCTTCAGCGGCGGCTTCAACTACTGGCTGAGGCTCAACAACCGGAGCGGCTTCAACTGCAACCACTTCGGTTTCTGGCTGGGCGTCGCGGATCGGTGCCACTTCCACTTCCGGAACCACTGGGGCTTCGACAGGGGTAGTTGCTTCAACGACCGGTGCTTCAACCACTGGGGTCTCGGTAACTGGCGCTTCTACAGCAGCGGTTTCTTCAACAGTGGCAGTCGCGCGTTCAGCCTGTTCATGCGCCTGGGCTTCAGCCGGTGCGCTGATCACCGAGCTGGCAACCGCTGCGGTAACGGCCAGGCCGGCAGCCAGTTCGGCACCGGTCGGTTCGTGGGTGGCGGCTTCTGCGTTCTCGCCGGCCTCTTCCGAGCCTTCGATCACATTGCCATTGGCATCACGCTGACGCTCACGGCGGTTGCTGCGACGACGCTGGCCACGGGAGCGGCGGCGTGGACGATCGCCTTCGGCGTTGTCCTGGCCGTCTTCCTGCAATTGCTCTTCGCCGGCCAGTACGTCTTCTTCGCTGGCGGCAGCGGCTTGCTCGGCACGTGGTTGACGCTCTTCACGCGGTGGGCGCGGCTGGCGCTCTTCACGCGGTGCACGCTCTTCACGCGGCTGGCGAGCTGGGCGCTCTTCAGCGGCAGTGGCTGCAACACCTGCAACGGCAGGGGCGGCATCCAATGGCTCGCGCAGTTCACGCACGCGTTCTTCACGCTCGCCACGCGGCTTGCGATCTTCACGCGGCGCACGTGGGGTACGTGGTGCGCGCTCTTCACGCGGTGCACGTTCTTCACGGGCTACGGCCGGGGTTTCTTCACGCGCTTCGCGAGGTGCACGCTCTTCACGTGGTGCGCGTTCTTCGCGAGGCGCACGTTCTTCACGCGGCTTGCGCTCTTCGTCACGGCGACCGTTGCGGTTACGGCTCTGCTGGCGACCGTTGCGACGCTCTTCGTTGCGTGCTGGGCGTTCGGTCGCAGGTTTTTCAACCACGACCGGTGCCGCAGGCTCTTCCTTGGTGGCGAACAGGCTGACCAGCGACTTCACCAGGCCCTTGAACAGGCTCGGCTCAGGCAGGGCGGCCGGTGCGGCAACCGGGGCAGCGGCTTCAACCGGCACCGGTGCGTTGGCACGGGCTGGCGCGGTTTTCACGGCGGCTTCCTGGCGCACCAGGGTGCGGGTCGCGGCGGCTGGCTGGACTTCTTCCACTTCGGCGGCGGCGGCAGCGATTTCGTAGCTGGACTGGCCGCTGTGGGCTTCCGGGCTGTCGTCACGCAGGCGCTGTACTTCGAAGTGCGGCGTCTCGAGGTGATCGTTCGGCAGGATCACGATACGAGCACGGGTGCGCAGTTCGATCTTGGTGATCGAGTTGCGTTTTTCGTTGAGCAGGAAAGCGGCAACCGGGATCGGCACTTGTGCGCGGACTTCGGCGGTGCGGTCTTTCAGGGCTTCTTCTTCGATCAGGCGCAGGATCGCCAGGGACAGCGATTCAACGTCACGGATGATGCCGGTGCCGTTGCAACGCGGGCAGACGATGCCGCTGCTCTCGCCCAGGGATGGACGCAGGCGCTGACGGGACATTTCCAGCAGGCCGAAGCGCGAGATGCGGCCGACCTGTACGCGGGCGCGGTCGGCTTCCAGGCATTCGCGGACTTTCTCTTCCACGGCGCGCTGGTTCTTGGCGGGGGTCATGTCGATGAAGTCGATCACGATCAGGCCGCCGATGTCACGCAGGCGCAGCTGGCGGGCGATTTCTTCAGCCGCTTCCAGGTTGGTCTGCAGGGCGGTTTCTTCGATGTCGCTACCCTTCGTGGCGCGCGCCGAGTTGATGTCGATGGACACCAGGGCTTCGGTCGGGTCGATCACGATGGAGCCGCCGGAAGGCAGTTCGACCACACGCTGGAAAGCGGTCTCGATCTGGCTTTCGATCTGGAAACGATTGAACAGCGGCACGCTGTCTTCGTACAGCTTGATCTTGCTGGCGTACTGCGGCATCACCTGGCGGATGAAGGTCAGGGCTTCGTCCTGGGCTTCGACGCTGTCGATCAGCACTTCGCCGATGTCCTGGCGCAGGTAATCGCGGATGGCGCGGATGATCACGTTGCTTTCCTGGTAGATCAGGAACGGCGCGGAACGATCCAGGGAGGCTTCTTTGATGGCGGTCCACAGTTGCAGCAGGTAGTCGAGGTCCCACTGCATTTCTTCGCTGCTGCGGCCCAGGCCGGCAGTGCGCACGATCAGGCCCATATCGGCCGGTGCGATCAGGCCGTTCAACGCTTCACGCAGTTCGTTGCGCTCTTCGCCTTCGATGCGACGGGAGATGCCGCCGGCACGTGGGTTGTTCGGCATCAGCACGAGGTAACGGCCGGCCAGGCTGATGAAGGTGGTCAGGGCGGCGCCCTTGTTGCCACGTTCTTCTTTTTCGACCTGAACGATGACTTCCTGGCCTTCGCTCAGGACGTCCTTGATGTTTACGCGGCCTTCGGGGGATTTCTTGAAGTATTCGCGGGAGATTTCTTTGAGGGGCAGGAAGCCGTGGCGCTCGGAGCCGAAATCGACAAAGGCAGCCTCAAGGCTTGGTTCGATGCGAGTAATACGGCCTTTATAGATGTTGGCCTTCTTTTGCTCGCGTGCACCGGATTCGATGTCCAGGTCGTAGAGGCGTTGGCCATCTACCAGTGCAACACGCAACTCTTCGGGTTGAGTTGCGTTAATCAGCATTCTTTTCATGTTGTACCGTCGGTTTCCGGGCTGCCGGAAACGGCGTTCGGCACACACGACTTCTCACGGTCGGTGTCAGGTGCGTCAAGAGTGGTTGGCCACTCCAGTGTCCAGCAAAATCGGCCAATTGGGCCGGTATCGCGACGGACGCGTCCTGCTTGTTAGCGGTGGTGACAAAGGCACCACTTCAACAAAAGCTAAGGTCAGGAGGAGGAATCAACCGGCGACTGTGGACGAGATGAAGCGTCTAAATATAAGCCTAGTGCTACACGGTCCGACGGTTGTGCATCTCCACCCTACACGTATCCCTGATAATTCGGGTGCTGCCGCGCGCAGAATCCGCAGCGGGTTGGCATTTACCGTGTTCTCCAATGGGGAGTCCACGCTCATGGCTAAACAAGACTGAGTAAGGGGCGATTGCGCTCTCACTCAGCTCTTAACAGGCGTTGTTTCCGAAGCATTCGCCGTGGTCTGGCTCAAGACTGACTGCACTTTGTGAACTGGCCGTAAATATCGGCGCAGAACGCGAGTATTCACTCTGCTTTCTGCACTCGCTTCAGGCCTCATGTCACCTGCGCTTGTTACAATCTCGAGCCTTCCAGGGTGGCGAAAGCCCCGTAGGACGGCCTCGCGTCCTGATGAATTGCGATGGTCAGGGCCGGCAGTTTGCCGCTAGTCCTCTGCCCAGGCCGCTTTTGGCGGCGTTCGCGACTATAGCAGTAATGATTAAGTGCTTCAATTCCATAAAAAATTGTTATCATCGCCGCCATGACGACTACCGCCCCCCAGACCCCCAGCGTCCAGCTGCTCGAGGTCTCGCCGGAATATGCCGGCCAACGCATCGATAATTTTCTCCTGGCCAGGCTCAAGGGTGTGCCCAAGACCTTGATCTACCGCATCTTGCGCAAAGGCGAAGTGCGCGTGAACAAGGGCCGCATCAAGCCTGAGTACAAGTTGCAGGCGGGCGATATTGTCCGTGTGCCGCCCGTGCGCGTACCTGAGCGCGATGAGCCCGTGCCATTGGCCCAGGGCCTGTTGCAGCGCCTTGAGGCATCGATTGTCTTCGAAGATAACAAGCTGATTGTGATCAACAAGCCCTGCGGTATTGCGGTTCACGGTGGCAGCGGCCTGAATTTCGGCGTGATCGAAGCCTTCCGTCAGCTGCGCCCGGATTGCAAGGAGCTGGAACTGGTTCACCGCCTGGACCGCGACACCTCCGGCCTGTTGATGATCGCCAAGAAACGCAGCATGTTGCGCCATCTGCACACCGCCCTGCGCGGCGATGGCGTGGACAAGCGCTACATGGCGCTGGTGCGCGGCAACTGGGCCAGCTCGATCAAGAGCGTCCGCGCGCCGTTGCAGAAGAGCAACCTGCGCTCTGGCGAGCGCATGGTCGAAGTGGACGAGGAGGGCAAGGAAGCCCTGACCCTGTTCAAGGTGCTGCGTCGCTTTGGTGATTTCGCCACCATGGTCGAGGCCAAGCCGGTGACGGGGCGTACCCACCAGATTCGTGTGCACACCCTGCACGCCGGTCACTGCATCGCCGGTGATACCAAGTACGGCGACGAGGGTTTTTCCAAGGAAATCCGCGACCTGGGCGGCAAGCGCCTGTTCCTGCACGCCTACATGCTCACCGTGCCGCTGCCTGACGGCGGCGAGCTGAAGCTGCAGGCGCCGGTCGATGAGATGTGGGCCAAGACCGTGGAGCGTTTGAGTGTCGCACCTTGACTACAAGCTGCTGATTTTCGATTGGGACGGCACCCTGTGTAACTCCATCGGTGGGATTGTCGAGTCGATGCACAGGGCTTCGACCCGCTCGGGCTTCGAGTTGTGCACTGACCTGGCGGTCAAAGGCATTATCGGCCTGGGCTTGCCTGAGGCGATCCGCACCTTGTACCCCGAGATCAGCGACGCTGAACTGGTGACGTTCCGCGAGCATTACGCGGATCACTACATTGCGCTGGAAGCCACACCTTCGCCGTTGTTCGAGGGTGTGGCGCAGTCGCTGGAGGCTTTTCGCGCCGAGGGCTATCACCTGGCCGTCGCCACCGGCAAGGCCCGTCGCGGCCTGGATCGGGTGCTCAGTGCCCACGGTTTTGAAGATTATTTCGACATCACCCGTGCCGCAGATGAAACCGCCAGCAAGCCTCACCCTCTGATGCTGGAGCAGATCCTTGCCCATTGCGGTGTGTCGCCGCGTGAGGCGCTGATGGTAGGTGATGCTTCCTTCGACCTGATGATGGCGCGCAACGCCGGCATGGACAGCGTGGCAGTCAGCTATGGCGCCCAGTCCGCCGAGGCGTTGCAGCAATACGAGCCGAGGGTCACGATTGATCATTTTTCTGAATTGCAGGCCTGGCTCGGTCGGGCCCAATAAGTCTTTGCTGGGGTTGATGGCATGAGTGACGAGTGGAAAGCGCCTGAAAAGGCTGAAAGCGGTGACGACAAGAGCTGGAAACTGCTGGAGAAGACGCTGCTGGCCAGTGTCCAGGAGCAACGCCGTGCGCGGCGCTGGGGGATTTTCTTCAAGTTGCTGACCTTCACTTACCTGTTGCTCATGCTGGCGCTGTTCAGCCCGCTGATGGACATGGAAAAGAGCGCGACCCGTGGCGCCAACTACACCGCGTTGATCGAAGTGCGGGGGGTGATTGCCGACAAGGAACCTGCCAGCGCCGACAATATCGTCAGCAGTCTGCGTGCCGCGTTTGAAGACCCCAAGGTCAAGGGCGTGATCCTGCGCATCAACAGCCCAGGCGGCAGCCCGGTGCAATCGGGTTATGTGTATGACGAGATTCGCCGCCTGCGCGGCCTGCACCCGGATATCAAGCTGTACGCGGTGATTTCCGACCTAGGGGCTTCGGGCGCGTATTACATTGCCAGTGCCGCCGACCAGATCTACGCCGACAAGGCCAGTCTTGTCGGCTCCATTGGTGTGACGGCGGCTGGCTACGGCTTTGTCGGTGCCATGGAGAAGCTGGGGGTTGAGCGTCGTACCTACAACTCGGGCGAGCACAAGTCGTTCCTTGATCCGTTCCAGCCGCAAAAGGCCGATGAAACCCAGTTCTGGCAAGGCGTGCTCGACACTACCCATCGCCAGTTCATCGCCAGCGTGAAGCAGGGCCGTGGGGATCGCCTGAAGGACAAAGATCATCCGGAGTTGTTCTCCGGGTTGGTGTGGTCGGGCGAGCAAGCATTGCCGCTGGGGCTGATCGATGGTTTGGGCAGTGCCAGTTCGGTAGCGCGGGATGTGGTCGGCGAGAAAGAACTGGTGGACTTCACCGTTGAAGAGTCGCCGTTTGATCGTTTCTCCAAGAAGCTCGGCGCCAGCGTGGCTGAGAAGCTGGCGCTGTACATGGGCTTCCAGGGCCCGGCGCTGCGCTGAGATTTTAGTCAGTATGGATAAATGTCGGAGGGGGCAAGCCGCCTCCCACATTTGGTTGTGTTCTTAAGGGATTTGCACGCCCTCGCTGAGTAGCATATCCACCAGCCGAATCAGCGGTAAGCCGACCAGGCTGGTTGCGTCCGGCCCTTCGGTGCTTTGGAACAAGCTCACGCCCAATCCTTCCGCCTTGAAGCTGCCCGCACAGTCATACGGCTGCTCGATCCGCAGGTAGCGCTCGATGCGCGCTGCATCCAGCTCGCGCATGTGCACGGTAAAGGGCACGCAGTCGACCTGGCAGTGCCCCGTCTCGCTGTTCAACAGGGCCAGGCCGGTGAGGAAGCTGACACGCTTGCCACTGGCGGCCAATAACTGCTCGCGCGCATTTTCGAAGGTGTGAGGCTTGCCGATGATGCGGCCTTTCAGCGCGGCGACCTGGTCTGAGCCGATGATCAGGTGTCCCGGGTGGCTGGCGGCGAGGGCGCGGGCCTTTGCTTCGGCCAGGCGCTTGACCAGTTCGATGGCGGACTCATGTGCAGCATGGCTTTCGTCGATATCCGGCGAGCTGCAGATGAATGGCAGGTGCAGGCGGCTGAGCAATTCCCGGCGATAAACCGAGCTGGAAGCGAGTAATAAAGGCAGCATATACGTCTCCTCAAGGCAGCCGCCGATTCTAGCGGGGCGACCGGCCGACGCACAGGGCTGAATTTCCTTTGACATGGCTGGGTGCATCCCTATAATGCTGCGCCTATGTTGAATGACCCGATTCCACCTCACGTTGACCCGCGCAAATTGGCTGATCGTGGCACTTCCCTTCAAGGTGAGTTGCTGCTGGCCGATTTGGAGAGACTCTGCGACCCGCTTTCCGACACTGTCGGTACGGTGCAGGCCAAATTCGTTTTTGAACGAGATGAACGTAAATCTGTGGTAATTCACAGTTTTATCGACACCGAGGTCAAAATGGTTTGCCAGCGTTGTCTTGAGCTGGTCACCCTGCCGATTCACAGCGAGTGCAGTTATGCTGTGGTAAAGGAGGGTGCGAATACCCAGTCGTTGCCGAAAGGTTATGACGTGCTGGAACTGGGCGAAGATCCTTTGGATCTGCATGCACTGATCGAGGAGGAGCTTCTGCTCGCCTTGCCCATTGTGCCTGCTCATCATCCGGAAGAATGCCAGCAGCCGGCGGGTCTCGATGACGAGTCCGAACCGAGCGAGGACGAGGTAACGCGGTCCAACCCGTTCAGTGTATTGGCGCAGTTAAAGCGTGACCCAAACGTTTAGGAGTTAATCAATTATGGCTGTTCAGCAGAACAAAAAATCCCGCTCTGCCCGTGACATGCGTCGTTCCCACGATGCCCTGACGGCAAGCACTCTGTCTGTAGAAAAAACCACCGGTGAAATTCACCTGCGTCACCACGTATCGCCAGAAGGCGTATACCGTGGCCGTAAAGTGATCGACAAGGGCGCTGACGAGTAATCACTTGTCTGCTCAAGTCATCGCGATTGACGCAATGGGCGGGGACTTCGGTCCCCGCAGCATTGTTCAGGCCTGCATTGCCAGCCTGTCTGCCACGCCCTCGCTGCATCTGACCCTCGTCGGTCAACCCTCCCTCCTTGAAGAATTGATTGCCAGCCATCCGGCGGTGGATCGCGCGCGCCTGACGATTACGCCAGCCAGCGAAACCATCACCATGGATGAGAAACCGGCGACAGCCCTGCGTGGCAAGCCTGACTCGTCGATGCGGGTGGCCTTGGAGCTGCTGCGTGATGGCAAGGTGCAAGCCTGTGTCAGTGCCGGCAACACCGGCGCCCTGATGGCGTTGTCGCGGCATGTGCTCAAGACGCTGCCTGGCATTGATCGGCCGGCAATGGTGGCGGCGATTCCGACGCAGAAGGGCTATTGCCAGTTGCTGGACCTGGGGGCGAACGTCGATTGCAGTGCCGAGCACCTGTTCCAGTTTGCCGTGATGGGCTCGGTGGCCGCCGAAGCGCTGGGCGTGGCCCGGCCGCGGGTGGCCTTGCTGAATATCGGCACCGAAGACATCAAGGGCAACCAGCAGGTCAAGCTTGCCGCCACCTTGCTGCAAGGTGCGCGAGGCCTGAACTACATCGGATTTGTCGAGGGTGATGGGTTGTACCGAGGCGAGGCGGATGTGGTGGTGTGCGACGGGTTTGTCGGCAATATCCTGCTCAAGTCCAGTGAAGGCCTGGCGACCATGATCGCCTCGCGTATCGAGGCCTTGTTCAGGCGTAACCTGGTATCGCGCCTGGTGGGCGCCCTGGCGCTGCCGTTGATGCGTCGCCTGCAGGCCGATCTGGCCCCGGCGCGGCATAATGGTGCGAGCTTCCTGGGGTTGCAGGGCATCGTGGTGAAAAGCCACGGTTCGGCCGGGGTCGAAGGCTTCCAGAGTGCGATTGCGCGGGCGGTGATCGAGATCCAGGAAAACCTGCCGCAACGCTTGCACGGCCGTCTCGAGGACCTGTTGCCTTAGGCGAATCGGCCGGGGAATGCTTAAATGTGACCGGCCAGTTCAATTGACCATCCAATCTGTCAGTTTCGTGCGCTCCCACCGAGGAGCGACCATTTCCGACGACCAGATCATTAGGGGCTTGTTACATGTCTACATCCCTCGCATTCGTCTTTCCAGGGCAGGGTTCGCAGTCCCTCGGCATGTTGGCCGAGCTGGGCGCGCAATACCCGCTGATCCTGGACACGTTCAAGGAAGCTTCCGAGGCCCTGGGTTACGACCTGTGGGCGCTGACCCAACAGGGGCCGGAAGAGCAGCTCAATCAAACCGATAAAACCCAGCCAGCCATCCTGACCGCTTCGATAGCCCTGTGGCGCTTGTGGTTGGCCGAAGGCGGTGCGCGTCCGGCTTTCGTGGCCGGTCATAGCCTGGGCGAATACAGCGCCCTGGTGGCGGCGGGCAGCCTGACCCTTGCTGAAGCGGTCAAGCTGGTCGAGCGTCGTGGACAGCTGATGCAGGAAGCCGTTCCGGCCGGGCAGGGCGGCATGGCCGCTATCCTGGGGCTGGACGATGCCGTCGTGATCGAAGCCTGCGCCGAAGCGGCCCAGGGCGAAGTAGTCAGCGCGGTAAACTTCAACTCCCCAGGCCAGGTGGTGATCGCCGGTGCCAGGGCGGCCGTCGAGCGTGCCATCGAAGGCTGCAAGGCGCGGGGTGCCAAGCGTGCATTGCCGTTGCCGGTGAGCGTGCCGTCGCACTGCGAGCTGATGCGCCCGGCTGCCGAGCGTTTTGCCGAGTCCATCGCTGCCATCAACTGGCAGGCGCCACAGATCCCGCTGGTGCAGAACGTCAGCGCAGCCGTGGCCGCCGACCTCGACACCCTCAAGCGCGACCTGCTGGAGCAACTCTACAAGCCTGTGCGCTGGGTCGAGTCGGTCCAGACCCTGGCCGCCAATGGCGCCACCGAGCTGGTCGAGTGCGGCCCGGGCAAAGTCCTGGCTGGCCTGAACAAACGCTGCGCCGACGGCGTGTCGACTGCCAACCTCAATACCCCGGATGCCTTCGCTGCCGCTCGTGCGGCGCTGGCCTGACCCCCGAACTTAGGAGAAGCCTGCATGAGTCTGCAAGGTAAAGTTGCACTGGTTACCGGCGCGAGCCGTGGCATTGGCCAGGCCATCGCCCTGGAACTGGGCCGTCAGGGCGCCGTCGTGATCGGCACCGCCACTTCTGCTTCGGGCGCCGAGCGTATCGCCGCGACCCTGAAGGAAAACGGCGTTCAAGGCACCGGCCTTGAGCTGAACGTGACCAGCGATGAGTCCGTGGCTGCCGTACTGGCCGAGATCACCGCACAGTTCGGTGCGCCGGCAATTCTGGTGAACAACGCCGGTATCACCCGCGATAACCTGATGATGCGCATGAAAGACGACGAATGGTACGACGTGGTCGATACCAACCTGAACAGTCTGTTTCGCCTGTCCAAGGGGGTTTTGCGCGGCATGACCAAGGCCCGTTGGGGTCGAATTATCAATATTGGCTCCGTAGTGGGTGCCATGGGCAACGCAGGCCAAGTAAACTATGCAGCCGCCAAGGCCGGCCTGGAAGGTTTCAGCCGTGCATTGGCGCGTGAAGTCGGTTCGCGGTCGATTACGGTCAACTCGGTGGCCCCAGGGTTCATCGACACCGATATGACCCGCGAACTGCCGGAAGCACAGCGGGAAGGCTTGCTGACGCAGATTCCGCTGGGCCGTCTGGGCCAGGCTCAAGAGATCGCGAATGTGGTCGCTTTCCTGGCATCCGACGGTGCGGCATACGTGACTGGGGCTACAATCCCGGTGAACGGCGGGATGTACATGAGCTAAATTGTGACGGATCGCTTCAAAAAAATGTCATACGAGCTGTCTAAAATCCGTTATAAAGCTGCAACTTAATTTATAGGCAGGTGGCAAACCGGGTACAGGGTGAAGCTTTCAGTTGAAAAGCTGAAAAGGCTTTCTATACACTTACCCACTGGCCAGCTGCCTGAATTTGTCCATTAGGAGTTAAACAAGGTATGAGCACCATCGAAGAGCGCGTCAAGAAAATCGTTGCCGAGCAACTGGGCGTCAAAGAAGAAGAAGTGGTCAACACTGCTTCCTTCGTAGAAGACCTGGGTGCCGATTCCCTTGACACCGTTGAGCTGGTGATGGCTCTGGAAGAGGAATTCGAGACCGAAATCCCGGACGAAGAAGCTGAAAAAATCACTACTGTTCAAGCTGCTATCGACTACGTTACGAACCACCAGGCGTAATAGTTTGTAGTCGTCGCCTGCTGTTAGGGAAAAACCGCACTGCTGTAACGGCGTGCGGTTTTTTCTTTAGCGCTGATGAAAGTAAGCTCTGAAGCAAAGTGTCGTCATTAGAAAAAGGAGAGTGCTGTGTCGCGTAGACGCGTCGTAGTCACCGGTATGGGTATGTTGTCGCCACTGGGTACGGATGTGCCGAGCAGTTGGCAGGGCATTCTGGCTGGCCGCAGTGGTATTGGTCTGATCGAACACACGGACCTTTCTGCCTATTCCACCCGTTTTGGCGGCTCGGTAAAGGGGTTCAATGTCGAGGAATATCTCTCGATCAAAGAGTCCCGCAAGCTCGACCTGTTCATTCAATACGGCCTGGCAGCCGGTTTCCAGGCAGTGCGTAACGCTGGCCTGGAAGTGACCGACGCCAACCGTGAGCGCATCGGCGTGGCCATGGGTTCGGGTATTGGCGGTTTGACCAATATCGAAGAAACCAGCCGCACGCTGCATGATTCCGGCCCTCGTCGAATTTCACCGTTCTTCGTGCCTGGCTCGATCATCAATATGATTTCCGGTTTCCTGTCCATCCACTTGGGGGCGCAGGGGCCTAACTACGCGATTGCTACCGCGTGCACCACGGGTACCCACTGCATCGGCATGGCGGCGCGTAACATCGCCTATGACGAAGCCGACGTGATGATCGCCGGTGGTGCTGAAATGGCCGCCTGTGGCCTGGGAATGGGCGGCTTTGGCGCCTCCCGTGCACTGTCGACCCGCAATGACGAGCCGACCCGTGCCAGCCGTCCGTGGGACAAGGGCCGTGACGGCTTTGTACTGGCCGACGGCGCCGGTGCCCTGGTGCTCGAAGAGTTGGAACACGCCAAGGCGCGTGGTGCCACCATCTATGCCGAGTTGATCGGGTTTGGCATGAGTGGCGACGCCTATCACATGACCTCGCCACCGTCCGACGGTGCCGGCGCTGCGCGTTGCATCACCAACGCCTTGCGCGATGCCAAGGTCAACCCGGACCAGGTGCAGTACATCAATGCCCATGGCACCTCGACCCCGACGGGCGACCTGGCGGAAGCCGAAGCCATCAAGTCGGTGTTCGGCGCGCACGCCTACAAGCTGGCGGTCAGTTCTACCAAGTCCATGACCGGCCACCTCTTGGGTGCGGCGGGCGCGGTAGAAGCGATCTTCAGCGTGATGGCCATCAAGGACCAGGTCGCTCCGCCGACCATCAACCTCGATGAGCCGGACGAAGGCTGCGACCTGAACTTCGTGCCGCATGAGCCGCAACAGATGCCGATCGACGTTGCGATTTCCAACTCGTTCGGCTTCGGTGGCACCAACGGTTCCTTGGTGTTCCGCCGGTTCGCCGAGTGATGCACAGCTGGGTCGACGGTCAGCCAGGGGGCAGCGTGCCCCTGAAAGATCGCGGCCTGGCGTACGGTGATGGCCTGTTCGAGACCATCGCCGTCAAGGCCGGGCAGCCCGTGCTGCTTGACCGTCACCTGCAACGCCTGGATGAGGGCTGCAGGCGCCTCGCTCTCGTTGTGGATCAGGTGCTGGTCCGCAGCGAAGTGCAGGCCTATGCCGCCGCTCTCGGCGACGGTGTCCTCAAGCTGATCCTCACCCGCGGCGACAGCCTGCGCGGTTATGGCATCAACCCCGAGGCGCCAGTGCGTCGTATCTTGCAGGGCAATCCGCCTGCTACCTATCCCCAGGCCCATGGAGCCGACGGTGTTCGTCTGTTTGCGTGCGCCACCCGCCTGGCCGAGCAGCCGCTGCTGGCCGGTCTCAAGCACCTCAATCGCCTCGAGCAGGTGATCGCCCGTGCGGAATGGCAGGATGCCGAATATGCCGAAGGGTTGATGCTGGATGTGTCCGGGCGTGTCATCGAAGGCGTATTCAGCAACCTGTTCCTGGTAAGTAATGGCTTGTTACTAACCGCCGATCTGAATCGTTGCGGCGTTGCAGGCGTCATGCGCGCCGAGATTCTGGCTCAGGCGAGCGCCCTGGGCATCCCGGTAGCCGTGGCTGACATCAGCCTTGAGCAATTGCGGGAGGCTGACGAAGTCTTTATGTGCAACAGCGTATATGGCATTTGGCCGGTGCGTGGGTGCGCTGCGATGAGCTGGTCGGTTGGGCCGCTCACCCGTAAACTGCAGGGCATTGTTCGCGCGCTATTGGATATTTGAGTTGATACGAAAACTGGTTGTACTGCTGCTGATCGGTCTGTTCTCGGCGGCTTTGCTGTTGGGGTTTTCCGCGTGGAAATATGACGCTGCCTTGAAGCAGCCGTTGAATCTGACCCAGGAGCAATTGCTCGATGTGCCGGCCGGGGCGACGCCCACCGGGACCTTCAATCGCCTGGAAGCCGATGGCGTGCTCGACGGCGCGTTCTGGTTGCGCCTGTATTGGCGCTTCAACCTGGACGGTCAACCGCTGCACAGCGGTGAATACCGCATGACCCCGGGCATGACCGCCGAAGGCCTGATCGGCCTGTGGCAGCGCGGCGAAGTGGTGCAATACAGCCTGACGCTGGTGGAGGGCTGGAATTTCCGCCAGGTGCGTTCGGCCCTGGCCAAGCATGAAAAGATCGTGCAGACCCTGGCGGGCCTGAGTGACAGCGAAGTGATGGACAAGCTCGGCCATCCTGGCGTGTTCCCCGAAGGTCGGTTCTTCCCGGATACCTACCGCTTCGTGCGCGGCATGACCGATGTCGAGTTCCTGAAGAAAGCCTATAACCGCCTGGATGATGTCCTCGCCCAGGAGTGGAGCAAGCGTGCTGCCGACGCGCCCTATACCGACCCCTATCAAGCCTTGATCATGGCCTCCCTGGTGGAGAAAGAGACCGGTGTGCCGGAAGAGCGCGGGCAGATTGCCGGGGTATTCGTACGCCGCCTGAAGATCGGCATGCTGCTGCAGACCGACCCCACCGTGATCTACGGCCTGGGCGAGCGCTACAACGGCAAGTTGACCCGTGCGCACCTCAAGGAAGCCAACCCCTATAACACCTACATGGTGGCCGGCCTGCCGCCGACACCCATCGCCATGGTCGGCCGCGAGGCGATCCATGCCGCGTTGAACCCGGTGCCGGGCAGCAGCCTGTATTTCGTCGCCCGTGGCGACGGCAGCCATATTTTCTCCGATGACCTGGGTGCGCATAATGCCGCTGTGCGTGAGTTCCAGCTCAAGCGCCGTGCCGATTACCGCTCAAGCCCGGCACCGCTGGTAAAACCGCCGGAAGACGTAGCGCCGCCTGCTGATGCACCCGCCGAGCCCGCGCCGGATGACGCCGCGCCGCAAAGCCCGCAATGACTCTGACTAAGGACTGCCTGTGACTGGCTTGTTTATTACCCTGGAAGGCCCCGAAGGCGCCGGCAAAAGCACCAACCGCGATTACCTGGCCGGCCGCTTGCGCGCTGAAGGTGTCGAGGTGGTGTTGACCCGTGAGCCCGGCGGTACACCCCTGGCCGAGCGCATCCGTGACGTGTTGCTGGCCCCAGGCGAAGAACAGATGAACCCGGACACCGAGCTGCTGCTGGTGTTCGCTGCCCGTGCCCAGCACCTGGCCGAGGTGATTCGTCCGGCCCTGGCCCGCGGTGCCGTGGTGATCTGCGACCGTTTTACCGATTCCACGTATGCCTACCAGGGCGGTGGCCGGGGTTTGTCCCTGGCGCGTATCGCCACGTTGGAAACCTTTGTGCAGGGTGATCTACGTCCCGACCTTACCCTGTTGTTCGACCTGCCGGTGGCAGTGGGCATGGCCCGCGCCAGCGCCCGTGGGCGTCTCGACCGTTTCGAACTGGAAGGCCAGGGTTTTTTCGATGCTGTGCGCAGCGCGTTCCTCAGGCGCGCCCAGGCGGAACCGGCGCGCTACCACCTGCTGGACGCAGCCCAGCCGTTGACGCAGGTGCAGCAGGCCATCGACGCCCTGTTACCCAAGCTGTTGGAGCGCGCCCGTGGCTGAAGCCTACCCATGGCAGGACAGTCTCTGGCAGCAGTTGGCCGGCCGTGCCCAGCACGCCCACGCCTATCTGCTGCACGGGCCGATCGGGATTGGTAAGCGCGATCTGGCTGAGCGACTCATGGCCAGCCTGCTGTGCCAGCGCCCGGTCAACCTTGAAGCCTGCGGCGCGTGCAAATCCTGCCTGTTGCTCAAGGCCGGCAGCCACCCGGACAACTACCTGCTCGAACCCGAGGAAGCCGACAAGGCGATCAAGGTCGACCAGGTGCGTGACCTCGTCAGTTTCGTGGTGCAGACCGCGCAGATGGGCGGGCGCAAGGTGGTGCTGATCGAGCCGGTGGAGGCCATGAACGTCAACGCTGCCAACGCCTTGCTCAAGAGCCTGGAAGAACCCTCCGGCGACACGGTGCTGTTGCTGGTGAGCCACCAGTCCAGCCGCTTGTTGCCGACCATTCGCAGCCGGTGCGTACAGCAGGCCTGCCCGTTGCCCAGTGAAGCCATGAGCCTGCAATGGCTGGCGAAGGCGCTGCCGGATTGCTCCGCAGAGGAGCGGATCGAGTTGCTGACCCTGGCGGCCGGTTCCCCGCTGGCGGCCGTCAAGCTGCAAGCCCAAGGCGTACGTGAGCAACGCGCCCTGGTTGTGGATGGGGTGAAAAAACTGCTCAAGCAAGAGCTGTCCGCCACCCAGTTGGCTGAAAGCGCCTGGAAGGACATTCCCTTGCTGCTGCTGTTCGACTGGTTCTGTGACTGGTCGAGCCTGATCCTGCGCTACCAGTTGACCCAGGACGAAAACGGCCTGGGCCTGCCGGATATGCGCAAGGTGGTGCAATACCTCGCGCAGAAAAGTGCCCAGGACAAGGTGCTGACTATCCAGGACTGGATCCTCGCCCAGCGCCAGAAGGTGCTCGGCAAGGCCAACCTCAACCGCGTGCTGTTGCTTGAAGCGCTGCTGGTGCAGTGGGTCGGCTTGCTCGGCCGCCGTTAATTTCCTTGGCCGACGGGTGTATCGTTGGCCAGACACTTTCCGTGACCTAAGTCGTAATTTCCTATGCTTGTAGATTCCCATTGCCACCTTGATCGCCTTGACCTCGCCCAACACGGCGGCTCCCTGGATGCTGCCCTCGACGCTGCACGCCAGCGTGGGGTAGGGCATTTCCTGTGCATTGGCGTCAGCGCCGACAATGCTGCCGACGTCAAAACCCTGGCCGAGCGTTATGCCGATGTGGATTGCTCGGTGGGTATCCACCCGCTGGACCTCAAGCCTGGCGAAGCCCCGGCCCTCGACTGGCTGCTGGGCGAACTCAATCACCCGCGAGTGGTGGCCATTGGCGAAACCGGCCTGGACTACCATTACGAGCCGGAAGCCGCCGAGTTGCAGCAGGCCTCGTTTCGCCTGCACTTACAGGCCGCCGGGCAAACCGGCAAGCCGGTGATCGTCCACACCCGTGGTGCCCGTGCCGACACCCTGGCCCTGTTGCGCGAAGCCGCGTTGCCCCAGGCCGGCGTGTTGCATTGCTTTACCGAGGATTGGGACATGGCCAGGGCAGCGCTCGACCTGGGCTTCTATATTTCCCTGTCGGGCATTGTCACTTTCCGCAATGCCGATGCCCTGCGCGACGTGGCGCGCCAAGTGCCAGCCGACCGCCTGCTGGTGGAAACCGATTCGCCGTACCTGGCGCCGATTCCCCATCGTGGCAAACCGAACCTGCCCGAATATGTACGGGATGTGGCGGACTACCTGGCGATGCTGCGCGGTGAGTCCTATGAGCGCTTTGCCGAGCAGACCACCGAGAACTTCAAGCGCCTGTTCCCGCTGGCCCACGTCGCCGCATGACACGACTGAATCGCAGGCAAAAAAAACCCGGGTTCTGGGGGGTGAATCCGGGTTAAGACCATTAGGAGTAAAACAAGGGCACACAGTCCGTCGGTACCCAGGTCGGCGCTTCACTTGGGGGAGATGTCACGCCGACAGTTCAAGTATTGATCAGTATCTGATTCAGTCCAGTCGCGACTGATCGTTTTTTAAACAGATTTGGAATACATGCGCTTCGCTTGAGTTCTCATTGGGCAGATGCACGGGTGCAGTTTTTGCGTATTATTTCTGACTGATAGGCATGAAAACGTTGGCGCCTTGAAAGTAAAGTGCAGGGCGGGTTCACATAGACGTTGCCCAACGACCGCTCAGTCGGGATAATCCCTCGCACTGGGTAAATCGTATCGCCATGTATTCGTGGCCCTGCGCAGCCCTCCCTATTCCGACCTTTGCAGACCTCTTCCTCATGCACAAAGAACCCCGTAAGGTCCGTGAGTTTCGCCGCCGTGAGCAGGAAATTCTCGACACCGCACTCAAGTTGTTCCTCGAACAAGGCGAAGACAGCGTCACCGTCGAGATGATCGCGGATGCCGTGGGTATCGGCAAAGGCACGATCTACAAGCACTTCAAGTCCAAGGCCGAGATCTACCTGCGCCTGATGCTCGACTACGAGCGCGACTTGAACGAGCTGCTGCATTCGGCCGATGTCGACAAGGACAAGGAAGCGCTGTCCCGCGCCTACTTCGAGTTCCGCATGCGCGACCCGCAGCGCTACCGCCTGTTCGACCGCCTGGAAGAGAAGGTGGTCAAGGGCCATCAAGTGCCGGAGATGGTCGAGGAGCTGCACAAGATCCGCGCCTCGAACTTCGAGCGCCTGACCCTGCTGATCAAGGGCCGCATCAGCGAAGGCAAGCTTGAAGACGTACCGCCGTATTTCCACTACTGCGCCGCCTGGGCCTTGGTGCACGGCGCCGTGGCGCTGTACCACTCGCCGTTCTGGAGCAATGTGCTGGAAGACCAGGAAGGTTTCTTCCAGTTCCTGATGGATATCGGTGTGCGCATGGGCAACAAGCGCAAGCACAGCTCCGAGCCGGCACTGGTTGAAGCGGCCCCCGTCGAAACCCCGGCCACGTAATGATTTGCTGCCAGGCGCAGTAACCCAGGAATATACTCAGGCAAGGATATTGCTAAAAGCTGATTTATCAGTCAGTTTTTAGCACGCCCGAATCATCCTCTGCCGGAGTGATCCATGATCGTTGATCGTCAAGGCAGGCGTTTTCGCAATTTGCGGATCAGCCTGACCTCAGCCTGCAATTACGCGTGTACCTACTGCGTGCCGAACGGCAAGCGGCTGGTGGCTGCCCAGGACGAACTCTCGGCCGAGGCCATGGCCCGTGGCGTGGCCTACCTGATCGAGGCGGCGGGCATCGAGCGCTTGCGCATCACCGGTGGCGAGCCGCTGGTCAGCCCCAAGCTGGAAGCCTTCATGGGCGCCGTGGGCGGCATGGGCCTCAGCGACATCAGCCTGACCACCAACGGCCAGTTGCTGGCGCGCAAACTGCCGCTGCTGGTGGATGCGGGGATTCGGCGTATCAACGTCTCCCTCGATACCCTGGATGCCGGCGCCTTTCGCAGCATCGCCCGTGGCGGCGACCTGGCGACCGTGCTCGATGGCATGGACCAGGCGCGTGCTGCCGGGATCAAGATCAAGGTCAACATGGTGCCGTTGCGCGGCCAGAACCTCGACCAGGTGATGCCGCTGCTCGACTACTGTCTGGAGCGTGGCTACGAGCTGCGTTTTATCGAGTTGATGCGCATGGGCCACCTGGCCAAGGACTCCAATGCATTCCTGCAGCAGTTCGTCAGCCTGCAACAACTGCTCGGCCTGATCGGCGAACACCACGAATACCTGCAAGCCAACGCTCCCGTGGATGCCACGGCGGTACGCTACGAAGTGCCGGGCAAAGGCTTCTTCGGCGTGATCGCCAACGAAAGCGTACCGTTCTGCCGCACCTGTTCACGGCTGCGCTTGTCGTCGACCGGCTGGCTGCATGGCTGCCTGTCGTCGAGCAACCGTCACTATGTCGGCGACCTGTTGGACAAGCCTCGCCACCAGGCGCTGCCGGCCCTGCAAGGCCTGCTGATGAAGGCCCTGGGCGATAAACAGGAAGTGGCGTTCTCCGGCGGCGCGACGATCATGAAGATCATCGGCGGATAATGCTTTCCCAAGATTAGACATCATCCAATGTGGGAGGGAGCAAGCCCCCTCCCACATTTAGTTCTGCGTTGTTTCCAAATGGCGCGGATTCTGCATCTCGTGTCCATTCGCCGGTTTTCCGTCACCGGCTTCTGGAGGATTAGGATGCGTAGTCTGGTTTTGTTGCTGGCGTCGTTGACGCTGAGTGGTTGCATGACCGTCAGCGATATGGCCGAAGGCACCCGTTATCAGATGAGCGACGCCGGGTTGCTGGACCACAGCGACACTCGTCGTACCGCCTCGGTGCGCATACAGCCGGATTCCTTTGTCTTTATCGCCCAGGGTGCATTTGTACCGCCCGGCAGCGCCTACCCGCGGCCGAATGTGGTGGCCGAGGAAGCCTTCAACGGTTTCGTCGAATACTTCCCCATGGTGCGTCGTGCTCGTCAGCCGGAAGGCCTGGAGCAGGCGATGGCCGAGGCCCGTGCGGCGGGTGCCCACTACCTGCTGTACTGCCGTTTCGCCAAGGCCGATGACCGTATCGGCAACGCCGACGAATGGGCTGATCAAGAGGCGCTGGACCGGCTTGGCCTGGACAACGGGGTAATCCAGATCATGTTGATCGAGACCAGCACCCAGTATTTGATTGATACTGCACGTATTCGCAGTCGTGGCGGTTTACTGACGTTCCACGACAACAAGCCAGAAGACCTGATTGCCCGCCCCTTGGCGCAGTACGCCCGAGGCCTGTTGGGCATGGGCGATCAGTAACACCAAGGAGAACACCATGACCGATTCCGCCAAGGCCAACGATCTGTTGGCTCAGTTGCCCAAGGGCAAGGGACCGGCGCCGGTGCATCTGTGGAACCCGGATTTCTGCGGCAACATCGACATGCGCATCGCCCGTGACGGCACCTGGTTCTACCAGGGCACGCCGATCGGGCGTAAGCCGATGGTCAAATTGTTTTCTAATATCATCCGCCGAGATGGCGATGATTACTTCCTGATCACCCCAGTGGAAAAAGTCGGTATCACCGTCGATGATGCGCCCTTTGTCGCGGTTACTCTCGACGTCGAAGGGCAGGGCGAAAGCCAGGTGCTGCGTTTCACCACCAACGTCGACGAGCAGGTTGCAGCCGATATTGAGCATCCACTGCGGGTGGTGATCGATCCCGTCACCCAGGAACCGTCCCCCTATCTGCGCGTGCGTACCAACCTCGAAGCTCTGGTGCATCGCAATGTGTTCTACCAATTGGTGGAGTTGGCAGTGAGTCGCCCGATCAATGGTCAGAACTGGCTTGGCGTATGGAGCGGCGGCGAGTTTTTCCGTATTGGCCTGGAGCCGTGAGACCGGTTTTTTCATCTCCCTGAAATAATTCGCTTGCTGCAAATGGCCGCTTTCGGTTATCAATTTGTACATGATTAGACATGTCCGATTTGATAAGAAAAAACGCGTCGTCGACGAGCTCATCCGCCGTATCGAGGGAGGGGTGATGGCCGACGGTTTCCTGTTGCCGGGCGAGCATCAACTGGCTGAAGAGTTTGCGGTCAGCCGGGGCACGCTGCGTGAAGCCCTCGCCGAACTCAAAAGGCGCAATTACATCGCGACCCAGAGCGGCGTGGGCTCCATCGTCACATTTGATGGCATGGCGCTGGATCAAACCAGCGGTTGGGCCCAGGCCCTGGCGGACACCGGGGCCCTGGTGACCACCGATATTCTGCGCCTGGAAGCGGTGACGCGCGCCGATCTGTTCAGTCGCTTCGGCACCGACCAATTTATCGCCCTCGACCGCCGTCGCCGCACGACTGATGGCACGGCCGTTTCCCTTGAGCGCTCGCTGATGCCCGCGTCCGGTGGCCTGGAAAGCCTGCCGCGCGTTGGGCTGATCGATAATTCCCTGACCATCACCCTGGCAGCCTACGGTTACGTCGGTGCCGAAGGTGACCAATGGATCGGCGCCGAGCCCCTCAGCGATGAAGATGCCGAGTTGCTTGGCCGCCCGGTGGGCACGGTGTTCCTCAAGGCCTCGCGCACCACCTACGATCGCCGCGAGCGCTTCATGGAGTACGTCGAAAGCCTGCTCGACCCTCTGCACTTTCGCCTGCACCTGCAGTTTGGATCTTCAAAATGACCCCCAATACCCGCGCCCTCGGCGCTTTCTACGGCCTGGCGTTGGGCGATGCCCTGGGCATGCCCACCCAATCCCTGAGCCGTGAGCAAGTGCAACAGCGCTTTGGTGCCATTACCGGCCTGGAAAATGCCGACGCCGACCAACCCATCGCGCCCAATATGCCGGCGGGCTCCATCACCGATGACACCGAGCAAGCGATCCTGGTCGGTGAGCTGCTGGTCGAGGGCCGAGGCAAGATCGACCCCGCCGTGCTCGCCCGGCGCCTGATCGATTGGGAAGCGGTGATGCGCGCCAAGGGCTCCCAGGATCTGCTCGGCCCGTCGACCAAGCGTGCAATCGATATGATCCTCAACGGCCATACCCCGGAAGAATCCGGGCGCTACGGCACCACCAATGGCGCCGCCATGCGCATCACCCCAGTGGGAATCGCCGCCGATGTCAGCGACCCGGCGCGATTTATCCAGGCGGTGATCCAGGCCTGCCAGGTCACCCACAACACCAACCTGGGCATCTCCAGCGCCGCGGCAGTGGCGGCGGTGGTGTCCGCGGGCATCAACGGTGTGGACTTGGGTGAAGCCTTGAATATCGGCACCCAGGTGGCTCAACAGGCGGAAGGCCATGGCCATTGGATTGCCGGCGGGCGCATCTCCACCCGTATCAGTTGGGCGCGCACCCTGAGCGTCGGCAGCGGCGACACAGCCCTGTTCGCCGACCTGCTGTATGAATTGATTGGCACCTCCGTCGCCTCCCAGGAGTCGGTGGTGGTGTCGTTTGCCCTCGCCCAGCAAGTGGCAGTGGGGGCCATGAACGCGTTCGAAGCCCTGTGCCTGGCTGCCAGCCTGGGCGGCGATACCGACACGATTGCCGCGATGCTCGGCGCGATGCTCGGTGCCTGCCTCGGCCTGCAGTGCTGGCCCGAATCGATGATCAAACAGGTCAAGCAGGTCAACGGCCTCGATCTGCAGCCGCTGGTTCAAGGCTTGCTCGCATTGCGCTGAGTCAGGAAGACCGCGTATCCGCCACAACCACAACAATACAGGCACCAGGAGCACCACTCATGAGCAGCACTTCTTCCGGCCAAAGCGCCGGGCAATTGGAAACCCGCGGTATCGAACCGGTCCCTGAAGGCGAGTGCAACGGCCATCCACTGCAACTGTTCTGGGTGTGGTTCGCCGCCAATATCAGCATCCTCGGCCTGCCCCTCGGCGCCACCCTCGTGGCGTTTCGCGGCCTGGCCATCTGGCAGGCGATCATCGTCGCGATCCTAGGTGCTGCCGGCTCGTTCGCCGTGGTGGGCATCATCTCCATCGCCGGCCGTCGCGGCCGTGCCCCCAGCCTGACCTTGTCCCGCGCCATCTTCGGCGTGCGCGGCAATATCGGCCCGACGCTGGTGTCGTTGATGTCGCGCCTGGGCTGGGAAACCGTCAACACCACCACGGCGGCCTTCGTGTTGCTGTCGTTGTGTTCGATTCTGTTCGGCTCTGCGGTGGAAGCGAAAAGCGCACCGGTCCTCACCCTGATCTTCATCGGCATGTTCGTGTTGCTGACCTTGGCCGTATCGGGCCTGGGCCACGCCACCTTGCTGGTGATCCAGAAGTGGGCCACCTACGTGTTCGGCGCGTTGAATATCCTGGTGGGCGGTTTCCTCTGCGCCACCATCGACTGGAGTGCGGTGTTCAACGCCACCCCGGCTCCCCTGAGCGCGATGATCATCGGCATCGGCACCATGGCCGCCGGTACCGGTATCGGCTGGGCCAACGCCGGTGCCGACATGTCGCGCTACCAGCACCGCAGCGTCACGGCCGTGCGCCTGGTGGCGTCGGCGGCATTTGGTGCGGGCATTCCGCTGGTGTTGCTGATTACCCTCGGCGGCCTGCTGTCGGTCGGCAACAACGACCTGGCCGCGGCCACTGACCCGATCATCGCGATCCGCGACATGCTGCCCACCTGGATGGCGGTGCCGTACCTGATCACCGCGTTTGGCGGGCTGCTGCTGTCGAACAACCTGTCGGTGTATTCGGCCGGCCTCACCACCTTGACCCTTGGCCTGAAGGTCAAGCGCGTGCATGCGGTGATCGTCGACATCGTGGCGATCTTCGCCGGTTCCATCTACTTCATGCTGATCGCCGACAGTTTCTACGGCCCGTTCATCACCTTCATCTCGTTGCTGGCGGTGCCGATCACCGCGTGGGTGGGGATCTTCGTGGTCGACCTGATCCATCGTCACTACTACAGCCCCAAGGACCTGCTGGACGTGAGCCCAAGCAGCGCCTACTGGTATCGCGGCGGTGTGGAATGGCGTGCCTTCGGCGCCTGGGCCGTGGCCATCGTGCTGGGTTTCAGCTTCACCACCATTGGCACCACTGCCGAGAACATCTGGTTCGCCGGGCCGTTGTCCGACTCCTGGCTGGGCCACAATGGCCTGGGCTGGATCGTCACTTTCCTGGTTGCCGGTGGGATTTATGCGGTACTGGGCGGCGCGGCTGACCGTCGTCCGGCGTTGGTAGAGAGCCCTAATGTCTAGATTGCTGCACACCGGCCAGGTCATCGTCGACCTGGTCATGGCCCTCGACACCTTGCCTGCGACCGGCGGCGACGTGCTGGCCAAGTCCGCCAGCTTCGAAGCCGGCGGTGGTTTCAACGTGATGGCGGCGGCGCGGCGCAATGGCTTGCCGGTGGTCTATCTGGGCCGTCACGGCACTGGCCGCTTCGGCGACCTGGCCCGCGCAGCGATGCAGGCCGAGGGCATTGACATGGCCCTGGCGGCCAGCAGCGCAAAGGACACTGGCTTGTGCGTGTCCCTGACCGAAGCCACTACCGAGCGCACGTTCATTTCCCATATCGGCGTCGAGGGTGAACTCAGCCAGGAGGATTTGACCACCGTCGTACCGCGTGTCGACGACTACGTCTACGTCAGTGGCTACAGCCTGCTCCTGGAAGGCAAGGCCCAGGCGCTGATCGACTGGCTGCTGGCACTGCCCCGGGAAGTCGTGGTGGTGTTCGATCCGGGGCCGCTGGTCAAAGCGCCGGATTCGGCCTTGATGGGTGCGCTGTTGCCACGTATCGATATCTGGACCAGCAATGGTCCTGAAGCCTTGGCGTTTACCGGCGCGGCGGACATCGCTGCAGCGTTGCCGGCGCTCAGCCAGCACCTGCGCGCCGAGACGCTATTGGTGGTGCGTGACGGACCGAATGGCTGCTGGGTGGGGCGTGCGGGTCAGATCGAGCATGTGCCGGGCTTCAAGGTGCAGGCGGTGGATAGCAATGGCGCGGGCGATGCGCATGCGGGCGTGTTTATTGCGGGGTTGGCGGCTGGGTTGAAACCTGCTGCGGCAGCACAGCGGGCGAACGCAGCGGCGGCCCTGGCGGTGACGCGTTGGGGCCCGGCAACTTCCCCAGGCACCGCTGAAGTCGACGCATTACTTACTGACTGAAGATAGGCCCAAGCATGTGAGAGGAAGGCTTACTCCCTCTCACATTGGGTTTTATATGAGGACTACTGGCGCGTCTCACCTTCGAGTTTGCGCGCCTCGTCCACACCCGACGCCGTCAACTTGATCGGCAGATTCAGCGAGTATTCACCGGCGTCGTCGGTGGTCACATGCCCATCCTTGATCAACCCGCGGTCTTGCAGAAATGCCAACGCACTGGCGACCACTTTCTCTCCGCGGTAGTTATCCAGCACTTCCTTGCCCAGCCCCTGAGGATGAGCGTGCAGCAGGCGGGTGAGGACTTCTTTTTCAAGGTCTTTATCGACGTTCATGCGTACCTCTTCATTGGGGAATGATCGGGTGTTGCGATTGCATTTGATGCGTCAAGGCGCAGGCTGTTTCGGCGCGCCCGGCAGGTTCGAGTCATCGCCTTTATTGATCTTCGGCTCATTCACCGAAGGGCCCATTTTGCCGTTGCCGACGGCCGCTGGCGCCTGGCGTTGGGTATCGTGACCCTGGGTATGCGGGTCGGCACCATTGGTGTTATCGATGACCGCACCGCCGTTGGTGTCCAGGCCGGTGCCCATGGATTTCTGCGATTCGGTGGTGGCGTCCGGGTTGGTAGGGCCGGTGGACGACGTGGCAGCGAAACCACTCAGCGAAACCGAAGACAACAGGCCAGCAAATGCGAGGGCGGCAAACTTGGAATGCTTCATGAGGGTGTCTCCATATGATTGATGTCCTTACCCTCTATTGGTCAGTTGTGCCTTGATGATCGTGCCTGGGTGGCGACGAACGGTGCCGTGGCACCTGTAAGATTTTGTGTGTCGGTTGCCGGGCTCCCCATAAATTGCACTGCAATCAGTCATCAAAGCGCCTTAGTATGTGTGCTTTGAAATTGCCCAAGGCTCGCCCATGACCATCGAGATTCGCCCCGCCGTGCCCAGCGATGCTGCGCAGATCCTGACTTTCATCACCGAACTCGCCGAGTACGAGAAAGCCCGGCATGAAGTGATCGCCAGCGTGGTGGACATCCAGCGCAGCCTGTTCAGCGAGGGCGCCACCGCCCATGGCCTGATCTGCTCGCGGGATGGCTTGCCGATTGGGTTTGCGGTGTTCTTTTTCAGCTATTCCACGTGGCTGGGCAGCAACTGCCTGTACCTGGAAGACTTGTATATCAACCCGGAACAACGTGGCGGTGGGGCGGGCAAGAAGCTGTTGCGTCATTTGGCGAAGATTGCCTTTGATAACGGGTGCGCGCGCTTCGAGTGGAGCGTGCTGGACTGGAACGAGCCGGCGATTGCCTTTTATAAATCCATCGGCGCCCAGCCGCAGGAGGAGTGGGTGCGCTATCGCATGGAAGGTGATGCGCTGCGGGATTTTGCTCTCGGCTGAAGCCACCTTCTTGAACACACTGTAGATCAAATGTGGGAGGGGGCGTGCTCCCGATAGCGGTGAATCAGTCAGCCTTTCTGTAGCTGACGTGCCGCTATCGGGAGCAAGCCCCTCCCACATTATTTTTTGATTTTACTCACTATGTGGGATGCAAATTTATATATTGAGATGTTTCAAATGATGGGTTTATAGTCGTCTGCATCAGCACTCACTGCCAAAAATAAAACAGGTGACGCGATGCAGCCCCAACCGTTGTCATTACCCGCCGTGCCCGAGCCAACCTACGGCGAGCGCCTGAAGAACAAGGTGGTGATCATCACCGGCGCCGCCCAGGGCATTGGTGAGGCGATCGTCGCGTGTTTCCAGGCCCAGCAGGCGCGCCTGGTGATTGCGGATATCCAGGGCGAAAAGGTCGAGAAAGTCGCTGCCCACTGGCGCGAACGCGGCGCCGAGATCTACGCCCAACCCGTCGATATCACCTCCAAAGCGCAATGGCTGGCGTTGGTCAATGTGGCCATTGAGCGCTTCGGCCGGGTGGATGTGCTGGTCAATTGCGCCGGGGTCAACGTGTTCCGCGACCCGTTGGAGATGAGCGACGAAGACTGGCGCCGTTGCTTCGCCATTGACCTCGACGGCGCCTGGTATGGCTGCCGCACGGTGTTGCCGCACATGCTCGAGCAGGGCATCGGCAACATCATCAATATCGCCTCCACCCATTCCAGCCACATCATTCCCGGCTGCTTCCCTTACCCCGTGGCCAAGCACGGCCTGCTCGGCCTTACCCGCGCCCTTGGCATCGAATACGCGCCCAAGGGCATCCGCGTGAATGCCATCGCCCCGGGCTATATCGAAACCCAGCTCAACGTCGACTACTGGAACCGTTTCCCCGACCCTCACGCCGAACGCCAGCGTGCGTTCGACCTGCACCCGCCCAAGCGCATCGGCCAGCCCATCGAGGTGGCGATGACGGCGCTGTTCCTGGCCACCGACGAGGCGCCCTTTATCAATGCCACCTGCCTGATGATCGATGGCGGGCGGTCGGTGATGTACCACGACTAGAACTTGCCACTCCCAATAACAACAAGAGGTGCCGTTCATGAAAAAAGCAATACGCGTACTGGCAGCTGCCGCCGTGCTCAGCGGCCTCAGTACTTTCGCATTTGCCGAGGAAGTGAAGATCGGCTTCCTGGTCAAGCAGGCCGAGGAGCCGTGGTTCCAGACCGAATGGGCCTTTGCCGAAAAAGCCGGCAAGGAACATGGCTTTACCGTGATCAAGATCGCCGTGCCCGATGGCGAGAAAACCCTCTCGGCCATCGACAGCCTGGCCGCCAACGGCGCCAAGGGCTTTGTGATCTGCCCGCCGGATGTGTCCCTGGGCCCGGCCATCGTCGCCAAGGCCAAGGCCAACGGCCTGAAAGTGATTGCCGTGGATGATCGCTTTGTCGACGCCAAGGGCAACTTCATGGAAGACGTGCCGTACCTGGGCATGGCCGCGTTTGAAGTGGGCCAGAAACAAGGCGCGGCCATGGCCGCCGAAGCGAAAAAACGCGGTTGGGACTGGAAGGACACCTACGCGGTGATCAACACCTTCAATGAACTCGACACCGGCAAAAAACGCACCGATGGCTCGATCAAATCCCTGGAAGAAGCCGGCATTCCCAAGGACCATATCCTCACCGCCGCGCTGAAAACCCTCGACGTCCCCGGCAGCATGGACGCCACCAACTCGGCCCTGGTCAAGCTGCCCAGCGGCGCGAAAAACCTGATCATCGGCGGCATGAACGACAACACCGTGCTCGGCGGCGTGCGCGCCACTGAAAGCGCCGGTTTCGCCGCCGCCAATGTGATCGGCATCGGCATCAATGGCACCGACGCCATCGGCGAATTGAAGAAGGCCAACAGCGGCTTCTTCGGCTCCATGCTGCCAAGCCCGCACATCGAAGGCTACAACACCGCGCTGATGATGTACGAGTGGGTCACCAAGGGCACCGAACCGCCGAAGTACACGGCCATGGATGAAGTGACCCTGATCACCCGCGCCAACTTCCAGGAAGAACTGACCAAGATCGGGCTGTGGAAATGACGGCGGCGGCCCTGCGTTTCGACGCTATCGGCAAAACCTTTCCCGGGGTCAAGGCGCTGGACGGCATCAGCTTCACCGCCCACCCGGGGCAGGTGCACGCCCTGATGGGCGAGAACGGTGCGGGCAAGTCGACGCTGCTGAAGATCCTCGGCGGCGCCTATATTCCCAGCAGCGGCACGGTGCAGATCGGCGCGCAGACCATGGCGTTCAAATGCGCCGCCGACAGCATCGCCAGCGGCGTGGCGGTGATCCACCAGGAGCTGCACCTGGTGCCGGAAATGACCGTCGCCGAAAACCTGTTCCTCGGGCATTTGCCCTCGCGCTTCGGCGTGGTCAACCGGGGCCTGTTGCGCAAGCAGGCCCTGGCTTGCCTCAAGGGCCTGGCGGATGAAATCGACCCCGAGGAAAAACTCGGGCGCCTGTCCCTGGGCCAGCGCCAACTGGTGGAAATTGCCAAGGCGCTGTCCCGTGGCGCCCATGTGATTGCCTTCGACGAACCGACCAGCAGCCTGTCGGCGCGGGAGATCGACCGCTTGATGGCGATCATTACGCGCCTGCGGGACGAGGGCAAAGTGGTGCTCTACGTGTCGCACCGCATGGAAGAGGTGTTCCGCATCTGCAACGCGGTCACGGTGTTCAAGGACGGCCGTTACGTGCGCACCTTCGACGACATGAGCGCGTTGACCCACGACCAGTTGGTGACCTGCATGGTCGGCCGCGACATCCAGGACATCTACGACTACCGCCCGCGCGAGCACGGTGAGGTGGCGCTCAAGGTCGACGGTTTGCTGGGTCCGGGTTTGCGTGAGCCGGTCAGTTTTGAGGTGCGCAAGGGCGAGATTCTCGGTCTGTTCGGCCTGGTGGGGGCAGGGCGCACGGAGTTGTTCCGTTTGCTCAGCGGCTTGGAACGCGCCAGCGCCGGCAGCCTTGAGTTATGCGGGGAGGCCCTGCAACTGCGCTCACCCCGCGACGCCATCGCCGCCGGTGTGCTGCTGTGCCCGGAAGATCGCAAGAAGGAAGGCATCATTCCGCTGTCCAGCGTCGCCGAGAACATCAATATCAGCGCCCGTGGAGCCCACTCTTCGTTCGGCTGGTTGCTGCGCGATGGCTGGGAGAAGGGCAATGCCGACCAGCAGATCAAGGC
>NZ_FKLB01000052.1:0-13047 GCF_900067035.1 Pseudomonas sp. 1 R 17 | reverse complement strand
GGTATGTGGCGGTCGGCGTGCGCGGGCGTTTGCGTGAGCAGCGGTTCGCCGCCGAGATGCCGCTGGCGGCGGTGCAGCGGCGTGTTGCACCGGAAGCCCTGCGCGACGTGGTTTCGTCACGGGATTTACCCGCGCTGCACGCGCTTGCTCAATTGCGTTCGGTGCTGGTGCACGAGGCATGGGGCGTCAGCGGTAGCGCAGGCTTTGAATTGGCCACCGGCATCGAAGCACTGCATGCCCAGAGTGATCTGGATTTGATCCTGCGTACGCCCAAGCGCCTTGAACGCGCCGCTGCCGAGGACCTGCTGGCGAGCCTGGACACGACGGTGTGCCCTGTGGACCTGCAACTGCAAACCCCGTTTGGCGCCGTCGCCTTGCGCGAATGGGCCAGCGGCTCACGCCGTGTGCTGCTGAAAACCACCAGCGGCGCGCATCTTGTGCTCGACCCTTGGCAGGCCGTGGCATGAGCAGCCTGCTGGTGTTTCCAGGGCAGGGCGCTCAGCGACCAGGCATGCTGAAGTCGTTGCCCGAACCTGTGCTGGCAGAAGCCAGCGATGCCCTGGGCGAAGACGTGCGCGTGCTCGATTCCGCGCAAGCCCTGGCCAGTACCCGCGCCGTGCAACTGTGCCTGTTGATCGCCGGCGTCGCCCACGCCCGCCTGTTGGAGCGCACCCCGGATTACGTGGCGGGCCTGTCCATCGGCGCCTACCCGGCTGCGGTCATCGCCGGGGCCCTGGATTTTGCCGATGCGGTAAAGCTTGTGAGCCTGCGCGGCCAACTGATGCAAAACGCTTATCCACACGGCTACGGCATGACCGCGATCATCGGCGTGGAGTTATCCACCGTCGAAACACTCCTCGCCGACATCCACAGCCCTGAAACCCCGGTGTACCTGGCCAATATCAACGCCGATAACCAAAGCGTGATCGCCGGCAGCGACGAGGCCATGAAGCGTGTTGCCGCGCGCATCAAGGGCAACGGCATCGCCAAACGCCTGGCCGTCAGTGTGCCGTCCCATTGCGCGCTGCTGGCGCAATCGGCCCAGGCCCTGGCCCAGGCATTTGTCCCGCTCAAGGCGCCGCGCATCACCTACCTGAGCAGCACCCGCGCGCGGCCGATCCACAATCCCGAACACCTGCGCGACGACCTGGCCTTCAACATGTGCCGCGTCGTTGACTGGCGCGGCACCGTACAAAGCGCCTACGAGCGCGGTGTGCGCCTGCAAATCGAACTGCCCCCGGGCGCCGTGCTCACCGGCCTGTCACGCCGCGTGTTCGAACAAGGCACCGTGATCGCCTGCGAAGGCGCACGCCTGGATACCTTGCAGGCCCTGCTGGAAGAGGAGGAGCGCCGCCACCGATAAAGCACCACCCAAGGCTGTCGAAGCACAAAAACAACAATTTCGATCGAGCACTTCGAGGACAACAACAATGATTATTTACGGTGTGGCATTGCTGGCGATCTGCACGCTTGCAGGTGTGATCATGGGCGACATGCTCGGCGTGTTGCTGGGCGTCAAATCCAACGTGGGCGGGGTGGGTATCGCCATGATCCTGCTGATCTGCGCTCGCCTGTGGATGCAAAAACGCGGCGGCATGACCAAGGAGTGCGAGATGGGCGTGGGCTTTTGGGGCGCCATGTATATCCCCGTGGTGGTGGCGATGGCCGCGCAGCAGAACGTCGTAACCGCCCTGCACGGCGGCCCGGTCGCGGTGCTGGCGGCGATTGGTTCGGTGGTGGTCTGTGGTTGCACCATTGCGTTGATCAGCCGTACTCACAAGGGCGAGCCTCTGCCCGCCGAAGAGCCGCTGATCGTGCCTGCGGGAGGTCGCTGATATGTGGGATCTCATCGAAAAAGGTTTGGAGCATAACGGCCTGATCACCGCGTTTGCGTTTGTTGGCGTGGTGATGTGGATTTCCGTGGTGCTGTCCAAGCGCCTCACGTTCGGGCGCATCCACGGCTCGGCGATTGCCATCGTCATCGGCCTGGTCCTGGCCTGGGTCGGCGGCACCCTTACCGGCGGGCAAAAAGGCTTGGCCGACCTGGCACTGTTCTCTGGTATTGGCCTGATGGGCGGCGCGATGCTGCGCGACTTCGCCATCGTTGCCACGGCGTTCGAGGTGCAGGCCACCGAGGCGCGCAAGGCCGGGATGATCGGTGTGATTGCGCTGCTGCTGGGCACGATCCTGCCGTTTATCGTCGGCGCCAGCATGGCCTGGGTGTTTGGCTATCGCGACGCGATCAGCATGACCACCATCGGCGCGGGTGCCGTGACCTACATCGTCGGCCCGGTGACCGGTGCGGCGATTGGCGCGACTTCGGATGTGATGGCACTGTCGATTGCGACCGGGTTGATCAAGGCGATCCTGGTGATGGTCGGCACACCGGTGGCGGCGCGTTGGATGGGCTTGGACAACCCGCGTTCGGCCATGGTGTTCGGTGGCCTGGCCGGCACCGTGAGCGGCGTGACGGCAGGGCTGGCGGCGACGGATCGGCGCTTGGTGCCGTATGGCGCGTTGACGGCGACGTTCCATACCGGGCTTGGGTGTTTGCTGGGGCCTTCGTTGCTGTACTTCATTGTGCGTGGGTTGGTGGGCTGACCTTGAGGGTTGCGGAGTGTCAGGCTGTTCCCTGCCGATTGGCATACATCCGACACTCCGCCAACAACGCGAGTAAATTCGGATCACGCTCCTTGGCCTTCAGGAACACCACCCCGATATGCTGCTGCAACCGATACCTGGGTTGCAGCGGTATCAGCTTCACGCGGTTCTCGTACACCGCCGCGATCCTTCCTGGCAGCAACGCATAACCCACCCCCGAACTGACCATGCTCAGCAGTGTGAAGATGTCATTGACCTGCATCGCCACCTTCGGCTCGAACCCCGCCTGCTTGAACACCCGGTTGCCATCCTGATGAGTGGCGAAGCCTTGGGTGAGGGTGATGAAGGTGGCGTCGCGCACGTCGGCCAGGTCGATTTCCTGGGCGCGGTCGAAGGGTGAGTCGGCCGGGGTGGCGAGGAAGATGTCGTCGCAGAACAGCTCGATCTGTTCGCAGTCGGGGTCGTTGGCGTGTTCGTCGAGGGAGATGAGGATTGCGTCGACTTCCATATTCTTGAGCTTGTACAGCAGGTCGAAATTGGAGCCGAGGATCAGGTCGATATTGAGTTCGCTGCGCCTGATCTTCAGGCCCATGATCAGTTGCGGCACGGTCTTGACCGTCAGCGAATACAGCGAGCCGAGCTTGAAGCGTTCGGCGGAGAAACCGGCGGCTTCGCGGGTCAGGCGTACGCTGTCGACCACATCGGCGATGAGTTTTTGTGCGCGTTCTTCCAGCACGTAGGCGCTTTCCAGCGGGGTGAGGTTGCGGCCCTCGTGTTTGAACAGCGGGCAGCGCAAGGCATTTTCCAGCGAGTGGATGGCGCGGTGCACGCTGACATTGCTGGTTTGCAGCTCGGCGGCGGCGCGGGCCAGGTTGCCGGTGCGCATGAATGCCAGGAAGATTTCCAGTTTCTTGAGGGTGAATTCTTCGTCGATCAGCATGGCCGTGGGCTCTTGTTCGAATGCGTCCGATTGTGCCCGCAAAACCCGGCGGCGTCCTCGGAACGTCACAAGTCGCTTGCACTCTTACGCGCAAGGCTGGACGCTTGCCAGCCAGTTCCAGCGGCTACAGGAGGTCAGTGACAGATGTATCACGGGGAACGATTCAACGCCTGGAGCCATTTGCTCGGTGCGGTCGCGGCGTGTATTGGCGCCGTGTGGATGTTGGTGGTGGCGAGCCTGGACGGCAGCCCCTGGAAAATCGTCAGCGTGGCGATTTATGGCTTTACGCTGATGGTGCTGTACAGCGCGTCGACCGTGTACCACAGCGTGCAGGGGCGGCGAAAAGAGATCATGCAGAAGGTCGATCACTTTTCGATCTACTTGCTGATCGCCGGCAGCTACACGCCGTTTTGCCTGGTGACGTTGAGAGGCCCGTGGGGCTGGACGCTGTTCGGCATCGTGTGGGGGCTGGCGGTGATCGGCATCCTGCAGGAGATCAAGCCGCGTTCCGAGGCGCGCATCCTGTCCATCGTGATCTACGCGGTGATGGGCTGGATCGTGCTGGTGGCGGTCAAGCCGCTGATCGCCGCGCTGGGCACCGCCGGGTTTATCTGGCTGGCGGCGGGCGGGGTGCTGTACACCGTCGGCATCATCTTCTTTGCCCTGGAGGATCGCCTGCGGCATTCCCATGGGATCTGGCATTTGTTTGTGATCGGCGGCAGCCTGCTGCATTTCGTGGCGATCATGCACTACGTGTTATAGGCGCTCCAGCAGCTCCTGAGCCCGGTTGCCGAGGATCTGTAGCAGGTTGGCCAGCATATGCGGCGGTGGTTCATTGGCACGGGTCAAGGCGTAGAGGGTGATCGGCAGCGGCGGTGTAAGTGTGCGGATGCAGGTGGTCGCCGTCGATGCGCCGAGGGCGGTAAAGGGGTCGATGACCGTCAAGCCGGCGCCGGACTCCACCATCGCCCGTGCCAGGGAATAGGTTTGCACCGAGATCGTCACCCGAGGCGGCGGGTCGACGCTCTCCAGGTAGTTGTCGAGCTTCGCCGCCAGCGGGTCGGCGCTGGACAGGCCAATCAGCGGTGCTCCCGCCAGGTCTGCCAGGGGCAGGGCTTGATGCAGCTCAGCGTCCGGCCAGTAGTTTTTCGACGCCAGGGCCACCAACACACCGTTGGCCAGCACTTGTGTGGTCAACCCGGGATGGCCGGAGAAGCTGAGGGTCAGTGCCAGGTCGATCTCGCGCATCAACAGTTTTTGCACCAGCTCGCGGCTATGGTCGCTGGACAGTTCGCAGGCGATGTCCGGGTAGTCGCGCTTCCATTCCAGAATCGCCGGGGGCAGCAGCGACAGCGCCAATGCCGGGATTGCACCAATCCGCACACTTTGCCCCGGGGCGCGGCGCAGGCTCTTGGCCAGGCGCCGCACGCCTTGCAGGCTCGCGGTGACTTTTTCGACTTCGCTTTCCAGCGCCAGGGCTTCGGGCGTGGGCTGCAATTTGCCGCGTACCCGCAAAAACAGCGGGAAACCCAATTGTAACTCGGCATGTTGCAACACCTTGGTCACCGCCGGTTGGGAGACATGCAGCAACTGCGCGGCGGCGCTGATGGAGCCGGTCTGGCGGATGGCCTGGAAGATTTCGATATGACGCAAGCGCATGGCAGGTCCATAACCTTTGTTTATAGGTGCCCCATCTTTATTCATTGTCGGCGGCCTGTCACCTGCACCTACCCTGGGGCTTTCTTGGATCAAGGGCTGGGGGTGTTGAATGGCCAGGCAGGTTTGCATCATTGGCGGTGGCGTTATCGGCCTGGCGAGTGCCTACGCGTTGGTACGTGCAGGTCATGAAGTGACGGTGATCGACGCGCGTGACACCGTGGGCAGCGAAACCAGCTTCGCCAATGGCGGGCAATTGTCCTACCGCTACGTCGCACCGCTGGCGGATGCGGGAGTGCCGCTACAGGCGATTGGCTGGTTGCTGCGCGGTGACTCGCCACTGAAGCTGCGCCCACGCCTGGACCCCCGACAATGGCGCTGGATGGCTGCGTTCATCGGCGCTTGCCGTGGCTCGGTGAACAAGCGCAACGCCGCCCACTTGCTGCGCCTGGCGAGCCTGAGCCAAAACACCTTGCAGCAATGGCGCGTCGACGATCGCCTGGACACGTTCAACTGGCGGCGTAACGGCAAGCTGGTGACCTTTCGCAATGCCGACACCTTTGAGCGTGCGCGCAGCAAGGTCACCGATATCCTGCAACAACAGGTGCTGTCGGCGCTGGATTGTGCGCGGCTGGAGCCGGCGCTGGCGCAGGTGGCGGGTGAGTTTGTCGGTGGTATCTATACGCCCAATGAAGAAGTGGCGGACTGTCATGCCTTCTGCCAACAGCTGGCGGCACGCCTTGAAGCGTCGGGGCGCTGCACCTTTCTGCTGGGGCGCAAGGTCACCAGGATTCGCCATGCCGACGGCGCGGTACAGGCCATCGAGCTGGGCGGCGAAGTGATGCCGGTGGAACACCTGGTGCTGGCGGCCGGTCATCGCGCCGCCGAGTTGGCATTGCCCGGCGTGTCACTGCCACTGTATCCACTCAAGGGCTATAGCCTCAGCGTACCGATTGGCGCACAGCACCAGGCGCCGAATGTGAGCATCACCGACTACGACCGCAAGATGGTCTACGCGCGTATCGGCGAACAGCTGCGGGTGGCGGCCATGGTGGATATCGTCGGCTTTGACGCCAGCCTTGAGCCCAAGCGCCTGGCGCTGATGAAACGCCAGGCGGTCGAGACATTTCCTACGGCTGGCGACTATGCCAATGCCGTGGAATGGGCCGGTATGCGTCCCGCCACCCCGACCGGTGTGCCGCTGATTGGCCCCAGCGTGTATCGCAACCTGTGGCTGAACCTGGGCCACGGCGCCCTCGGCTTTACCCTGGCGTGCGGCAGCGGCCAATTGCTGGCCGAGCTGATCGGCCACCACCTACCTTCCATAGATATGCAGGGCCTGGCGCCCCGCGCCGCGTGAGGATTGACCCATGACCATCAACCGAATCAGCAGCAACGACCGACTGTCCGGCGCCGTCACGTTCAAGGATCTGGTATTCCTTTCGGGCCAGGTGCCCGGCGAAGGCCTGGATGTGGCGACGCAGACCCGCGAAGTGCTGGCCAGGATCGATGCGCTGCTGGCCCAGGCCGGCAGTGACAAGGATCATTTGCTCAATGCGACCATTTACTTGAAAGACATCGGCAGCGGTTTCGCGCCGATGAATGATGTATGGGCCGCCTGGCTATCGCCCGGGATGGCGCCGACGCGCACCACCCTGCAGGCGGAGCTGGCGAGGCCGAGCGTGCTGGTGGAAATCAGCGTGATTGCGGTACGAAAATAACGTCAAAGACCAACGGAGAATAACAATGAAAAAAATCCTGTTGACCGGCTGCACCCTGGGCCTTTTGCTGGGAGTACACGCCCATGCCAACCAGGCGCCGCTGGACGGTACGCTGGGCAAGATCGCCAGTACCAAGTCCATCACCCTGGGTTATCGCGATGCGTCGGTGCCGTTTTCCTACGTGGGGGATCACAGCGGCAAGCCGATGGGCTATTCGGTGGACCTGGCCAGTAAGATCGTCGAGCGTATCCAGCAGAAAACCGGGGTGGCCGACCTTAAGGTGAAGTACAACCTGGTGACCTCTCAAACGCGGATTCCGCTGGTGCAGAACGGCACCGTCGACCTGGAATGCGGCTCCACTGGCGTCACGGCCGAGCGGCAGAAGCAGGTGGCATTTTCCTACGGGTTTATTTACGTGAAAGGCCAGTTGTTGACGGCTAAGGACAGCGGCATCAAGGGCTTCGCCGACCTGGGGGGCAAGAACGTGGTGACTACCGCCGGCACCACCAACGAGCGTTTTCTAAAGAGCTACAACGCCGAGCACAAGAGCAATATGTTCGTGATCAGCGCCAAGGACCACGGCGAGGCGTTCAAGATGCTCGAGACGGGCCGAGCGGCCGCGTTCTATATGGACGATGCATTGCTCTACGGCGAACGTGCCAAGGCCAAGGACCCACACAACTGGGTGGTGGTGGGCGAGGAGCAGTCGCGGGAGATCTACAGCTGCATGGTGCGCAAGGATGATCCGCAGTTTCTCGCGGTGGTCAACGAGACCCTCGGCGACCTGTACCGTTCGGGGGAGATCAACGGGATTTACCAGCGCTGGTTTGAACAGCCGATTCCGCCCAAGGGCTTGAACCTGGAATTCCCGATGACCAGTGAGTTGAAGGCGATCATTGCCAAGCCGATCAGCGATCCGGTGGAGTAAGAAGGGGTAACCCCATCCAAATGTGGGAGGGTTTGCAAAGTGGGTTAGAAGTCGCCCCACAGCTGCTGGGCTACCGCCAATGCCACCACCGGCGCAGTCTCGGTGCGCAACACACGCGGGCCGAGGCGGGCGGCGTGGAAGCCGGCGCCTTGGGCCACTTCGACTTCCCCATCCGTCAATCCACCCTCGGGCCCGATCAGGAACGCCAGGCTCGCAGGTTTGGCATGGCTGACCAGCGGCTCGGCCACCGGGTGCAGCACCAGTTTCAGGTCCGCCTCGACCTGCTTCAACCAGTCTGCCAGCAGCAACGGCGGATGAATCACCGGTACCGTCGAACGTCCGCACTGCTCGCACGCGCTGATCGCCACCTGGCGCCAGTGCAGCAGGCGTTTGTCGGCGCGTTCGTCCTTCAGGCGCACTTCGCAGCGGTCGCTGAAGATCGGCGTGATGGCGTTGACGCCCAGCTCGGTGGCTTTCTGGATCGCCCAGTCCATGCGTTCGCCCCGGGACAGGCCCTGGCCGAGGTGGATGTGCAGCGGCGATTCGGCCTGGCCGGCGAAGCTTTCGGTCAGTTGCACAGTGACGCGTTTTTTCCCGACTTCCAGCAGGCTGCCCAGGAACTCCTGGCCGGAGCCGTCGAACAATTGCACGGCGTCACCTTCGCCCATGCGCAGCACGCGGCTGATGTAGTGCGCCTGGGCTTCGGGCAGTTCGTGATCGCCGAGGCTCAGCGGGGTGTCGGTGAAAAAGCGGGACAGTCTCATTTTGGTTCTCTGGAAAAAGGTGTAGGTGTGCCGGCAATCAACCCGGATCGCGGAAACCAGGGTGGAAATCCTTCGGCACCGCCACGCTGACTTTGCTGTTGGTGGCGATGTCGATGCCTTCGCTGGCGACTTCGGCGAGGAAGTCGATCTGCTCCGGTGTAATCACATAGGGCGGCAGGAAATACACCACGCTGCCCAACGGCCGCAACAACGCGCCGCGTTCCAGGGCGTGTTCGAACACCTTGAGACCACGGCGCTCCTGCCACGGGTAAGCGGTCTTGGTGGCCTTGTCCTGGACCATCTCGATGGCCAGCACCATGCCGGTCTGGCGTACTTCCGAGACATGCGGATGGTCGACCAGGTGCGCCGTTGCGGTGGCCATGCGCTGGGCCAGGGCCTTGTTGTTTTCGATGACGTTGTCTTCTTCGAAAATATCCAGGGTCGCCAGGGCCGCCGCGCACGCCAGCGGGTTGCCGGTGTAGCTGTGGGAGTGCAGGAAGGCGCGCAGGGTCGGGTAGTCGTCGTAGAACGCGTCATAGACGTCATCGGTGGTGACCACGGCGGCCAACGGCAGGTAGCCGCCCGTCAGGGCCTTGGACAAGCACAGGAAGTCCGGGCGGATGCCGGCCTGTTCACAGGCGAACAGGGTCCCGGTGCGGCCGAAGCCCACGGCGATTTCATCGTGGATCAGGTGCACGCCATAGCGGTCGCAGGCCTCGCGCAGCAGCTTGAGGTACACCGGGTGGTACATGCGCATGCCGCCGGCGCCCTGGATCAGCGGTTCGACGATCACGGCGGCGACGCTGTCGTGGTGCTCGGCCAGGGTCTGTTCCATGGCCAGGAACATCGTGCGCGAGTGTTCTTCCCAGCTCATGCCCTCGGGGCGCAGGTAACAATCCGGGCTCGGCACCTTGATAGTGTCCAGCAGCAGCGCCTTGTAGGTCTCGGTAAACAGCGGCACGTCGCCCACCGACATCGCGGCGATGGTTTCGCCGTGGTAGCTGTTGGTGAGGGTGACGAAGCGTTTTTTGTCCGGCAGGCCACGGTTGAGCCAATAGTGGAAGCTCATCTTCAGCGCGACTTCGATGCACGACGAACCGTTATCGGCATAGAAGCAGCGGGTCAGGCCCTCGGGGGTCATCTTGACCAGGCGCTCGGACAGCTCGATCACCGGCTGGTGGCTGAAACCGGCGAGGATCACGTGTTCCAGCTGGTCGACCTGGTCCTTGATGCGCTGGTTGATGCGCGGGTTGGCGTGGCCGAACACGTTGACCCACCAGGAGCTGACGGCGTCGAGGTAGCGCTTGCCTTCGAAGTCTTCCAGCCAGACGCCTTCACCGCGTTTGATCGGGATCAGCGGCAGTTGCTGGTGGTCTTTCATCTGGGTGCAGGGATGCCACAGCACCGCGAGGTCGCGTTGCATCCACTGGTTGTTCAAGCCCATCGGTGATCTCCTCGAAGCGGTCCTGCGAGCGGCGCAGGTGAAACAATCGCGCAAGCCTATGCAATGGTGGCCCCGGTCACAAGCCATTGTGGGGAATTCGGAGTAAACGTAGGACGGACTGTCACGTTTCTTAGGAATAGTCCTTAATCCTTGGTTAACTTATTGTGCATACGCTCTAGATCGTATTTCTCGATATTTCAAAGCAAAATTTTCCGCTTTAATTCGATAGGTAAATCGCTAGTCTTGGGCGCAGCTCTTACGGGATTAAGTACATGCAGCTACGTAACTCACCGGCCCGTTATGGCTGGGTCAGTATGGTTTTGCACTGGGGCGTGGCCCTGGTGGTGTTCGGCCTGTTCGCCCTGGGCTTGTGGATGGTGGGCCTGGACTACTACAGCGCCTGGCGCAAGGAAGCACCGGACCTGCACAAGAGCATCGGCATCACGCTGTTCGCCATCATGCTGGTGCGTATTGTCTGGCGCCTGATCAGCCCACCGCCTCCGCCGCTGGCCAGTTACAGTCGCTTGACCCGTATCGGTGCCGCGTTCGGCCACGCGTTCCTTTATCTCGGGCTGTTTGCCGTGATGATCGCCGGTTACCTGATTTCCACCGCAGACGGTGTCGGTATCCCGGTGTTTGGCCTGTTTGAAATTCCTGCCGTGGTTTCCGGTCTACCGGACCAGGCAGACACCGCTGGCGTGGTGCACCTGTACCTCGCCTGGGTGTTGGTAGTCTTCGCCGGCTTGCACGGCGTGGCTGCGTTGAAACACCACTTTATCGATCGTGATGCGACCCTCTCGCGAATGCTGGGGCGCAAAGCCTGATGTTCAACCTCGACTCACAAGGAATAGAAAGCATGTTGAAAAAGACCCTCGCCGCTCTGGCAATCGGTACAGCGCTGCTGTCTGCAGGTCAGGTGATGGCTGCCGACTACAAGATCGACAAGGAAGGCCAGCACGCCTTCATCGACTGGAAAATCAGCCACCTGGGCTACAGCTACATCCACGGTACCTTCAAGGACTGGGATGGTACGTTCAGCTGGGATGCCGCCAAGCCTGAAGCCAGCAAAATCGCGGTCGACGTGAAAACCGCCAGCCTGTGGTCCAACCACGCCGAACGTGACAAGCACATCGCCAGCAAGGACTTCCTGGATGTCGGCAAGTTCGCCGATGCCAAGTTTGTCTCCACTGCGGTTAAATCCACCGGCGAGAAAACCGCTGATGTGACCGGCGACCTGACCTTCCACGGCGTGACCAAGCCTGTGACCTTCAAGGCCACGTTCAACGGTGAAGGCAAGGATCCATGGGGCGGCGAACGTGCCGGCTTCAACGCCAAGACCACGCTGAACCTGAACGACTTCGGCATCAAGGGCCCAGGCCCGACTTCCCAGACTGTCGACCTGGACATCTCGCTGGAAGGCGTCAAGCAGAAGTAATTTCTGTCCGCACACAAAAAACCGGATCTCAGCATCCGGTTTTTTTGTGCCTGCGTTTATTTCCTGTAGTGAGCGAGCTTGCTCGCGCTGGGGCGCGAAGCGGCCCTAATCAGATACACCATGATTCTTCTGGCAGAACACGGTGACAGGTGTTGGGACTGCTCCGCAGCCCAGCGCGAGCAAGCTCGCTCACCACAGCAAGCTCGCTCATATCAGGGAACGTGTGGGGAGGAGATAAAAAACGGTTCATCACGGAATCCCGGGAAACACAGAAACAAGAACGCCGATTTGATTGATGATGTTCGTGCGAGCAAACACATCTAAAAAACCGGCGTTCTTATGCGTGATATTAATACTTTCCTTCCTTTTTGGGAGGGCTTTTCTGTCGTCACGATCAAGCCCGATGGTGACGCTCTAAAGATCGATCTGATTCCCCACGCCACCCGATTCCCTTCCTGCGGCGGCTGCCAAAAACCTTGTTCAACCACTCATGAGTATTGCGAGCGAACCGTTCGTGATCTGCCCATTCTCGGTCGCGCGGTGAGCCTCAGCATTTTGCTCAGGCGTGTTGGCTGCCGCGACTGTGGAAAACGCATGGAGGCCGTCAGTTGGCTGGATCGCTATGCCCGCATGACGCGCCGCTTGGCCGAGGCGGTCATTCAGGCCTGCGAGCGCCTTCCCACCTTGCACGTGGCCCAGATGTTTGGACTGCATTGGGACACTGTTCGGTTGCTGGAGCGTCGAGCCTTGCAGGCGGTGTTGAGTGAGTTGCCGAAGGCGCAACCACGACGCCTGATCATGGACGAGTTCGCGTTATTCAAAGGTCATCGTTACGCCAGCGTTGTGCTGGATGCCGATACACGACGAGTGCTGTGGATCGGTGAAGGCCGTAGCCGAGCGGCAGTCAGGCCGTTCTTCGAGGAACTGGGGCCGGAGGGCTGCGCTCGAATCGAAGCGGTGGCGATGGACATGAATACTGCTTTTGATCTGGAGGTTCGCCAGCATTGCCCGAAAGCGCGAGTGGTCTACGACCTTTTCCATGTGGTGGCCAAATATGGCCGAGAGGTGATTGATCGGGTCCGCGTCGACGAAGCTAATCGGCTGCGTCATAACAAGCCGGCTCGCAAGGTCATCAAGCAGGCACGATGGCTGTTGCTGCGTAACCCACAGAACCTGAAAACGCCGGAACAACAGGTCCATTTGCAGGATTTATTGGAGGCCAACCAATCGCTGATGACAGTTTATTTGATGAAGGCTGAACTCAAAACGCTCTGGACACCGAGCACTGCCTGGACCTGGAGATCGGCCTGGAAGCAATGGCTGCGCCATGCATATGAAAGCGAAATACCGGCTCTGATCCAGTTTGCCAAACGGCTAAAGGGTTATTGGCGGGGCATCGTCAGTCGGGTTCGCTGGCCGATGCACACCGGTCAGTTGGAAGGAATAAACAATCGAATAAAGGTCATCAAACGGATGGCGTACGGTTACCGGGATAGCGAATTCTTCTTCATGAAGATCAAGAGCGTCTTTCCCGGTAATCCGTGATGAACCAAAAAAA